>DAIOUH010000062.1:0-14675 GCA_036751585.1 Prevotella sp.
CAGCAGACATTCAAGGAAGACCGCAAGGATTATGAGAAGAAGTGGGACGACTTGAAACTCTTCATCAACTATGGCATGCTGTCGCAGGAAGACTTCTACGATCGCGCCAAGGAGTTCGCCCTCTTCAAGGACGTTGACGGCAAGCACTATACCTTCGATGAGTATAAGACCCTCATCAAGGACAACCAGACCGACAAGGACGGTTACCTCGTTTACCTCTATGCCACAAACAAGGAGGAGCAATACAGTTACATCAAGGCTGCAGAAGACAAGGGTTACAGCGTGCTGCTCTTCGATGGTGAGCTCGACGTGCCCATGGTGAGCATGCTGGAGCAGAAACTTGAGAAGAGCCGCTTCTCACGTGTTGACGCTGACATCATAGACCGTCTCATTGCCAAGGAAGATGCCAAGAAAGAGGAAATGGCAAAAGATGACCGTGACAAACTGACAGAGGTATTCCGTTCGCAGATGCCTAATGGTGACAAGGCGACATATGCCGTGGACGTACAGTCATTAGGTGAGACCAACGCGCCTGTCCTCATTACCCAAAGTGAGTACATGCGCCGTATGAAGGAAATGAGCAAGTTCCAGCCAGGCATGAGCTTCTACAACCAAATGCCAGACTCTTACATGGTAGTGCTCAATTCAGACCACAAGCTCGTGAAAGAAGTGCTTGATGATACCAAGAAGAGCGTGGAAACCGAGTTGAAGCCAATAGAGAGCGACTTGAAGGGACAGGAAGCTCGCCTTGCGGCTCTTCACCAGAGTCAGTCGGGCAAGAAACCTGAGGAGGTGACTCCAGAGGAGAAGAAAGACTTGCAAGACACCGAGAAGGTCATCAACGACGAGAGAGCAAAGAAAAACAAAATTCTCGCCGAATATGGCAAGGGCAACAAGGTGGTGCACCAGCTCATCGACCTTGCGCTGCTTCAAAACGGCATGCTGAAAGGCGAGGCTCTTGACAAGTTCCTCAAGAGAAGCGTGGAACTGATAAAATAAGATGTGAACATTCTTTTAAGCTAACATAAGGCAGGCGACAAACAGGGCTCTCTTCGAGTCGTGTTTGTCGCCTGTCTTTTTTGCTTTTACACTTAGTGTTCACTATGCTTATATCGTTGATTCTTCATGGTTATCAGACAAGTATTGAATAAAAACAATGATTTTTTTGTCGTGTCGTTATTTTTTATTTATCTTTGCATATAGACAAATCAACACCACGGTGAACGCCAAGATATGACAAGAAAGGAGAGATACACATATATAATAGGCTATTTCAAGGAGCACCAGCCTGAGGTCACGACACAATTGAACTTTGGCTCGGCGTTTCAGTTGTTGTGTGCCACGCTTCTTTCCGCCCAGTGCACCGACAAGCGTGTCAATGAAATCACGCCAGCCCTTTTTCATCAATATCCCACCGCCGCGCTCATGTCTCAAGCTGAGCCAGATGACGTGTTGGAGTATATCCATAGTGTGAGCTATCCCAACTCCAAGGCGCGGCATCTCGTGGAAATGGCGAGGATGATAATGACCGACTTCAATGGTGATATACCAGACAACACCGCGGATCTCGTGAAGCTGCCTGGCGTGGGGCGCAAGACCGCCAACGTGTTGCAGGCCGTATGGTTTGGCAAAGCCGTGATGGCTGTCGACACTCATGTATATCGGGTGGCGCACCGCTTGGGATTGGTGCCGGCAACAGCCAACACGCCGCTGAAGGTGGAGGAGGCTCTTGAAAAAGACATACCAAAGGAAGACATACCAAGGGCTCACCACTGGCTGCTATTGCACGGACGATATGTTTGCCAGAGCGCCAAGCCAAAGTGTGACAGATGCCCATTCGATGACATTTGCCCGAAATTGCTTAAAGGAAGTAAACTGGAATAGACATGAACATCAAAACGATACAGAGATTTCTCACTGACGTTGCCGCAAACAACAACCGCCCTTGGTTTCAAGCGCATAAGGCAGAATATGAAGACGCGAAACAAGAGTTTGAGGGTGGGGTGCAGAAGCTCATGGAAGAGTTGTCGACATTCGACCCTGAGATAAGTCACCTTACCGTCAAGGATTGTTGCTATCGCTTCTACCGCGACGTGAGGTTCTCAGCCGACAAGTCTCCATACAAGCGACACTTCGGGGCTTATATTTGCGCGCATGGCAGGAAAGCCTTGCGAGGCGGATATTATTTGCACATCCAGCCAGGCCATTGTCTTGTGGCAGTAGGGTCTTATTGGTTGCCAACCAACATCCTTACGGCGATGCGCAATGAGATAATGGGCAATATAGATGAATGGAGAAAACGAGTGGAAGACGGAGAGTTCATCCACTATTTCGGTTATCCAAACGCCTCCACATGGGAAGATGACGTGCCAGTGGGGGAGAAAGGTTTTGGCATAAACTGCCTGAAAAAGGCTCCTAAGGACTTCCCGAAAGATTATGAGTTTCTCAATTACTTGAAGATGAAGGACTATTGCGCTTGGCATTGCGTGGACGAATCCATATTCCAGGAACCAGACTGGGTGCTCAAGGTAGCTCATATATGCAAGGTGGCCAAACCTATGATGGATTTTGTAAACAGCGTGGTCGATGATTACGAGTAGTTGACATTCGAGCGAGTCGCAAACTTATTCTCACAACAATTCAACCCGAACGCAAATGAATAACTTTCTGAAAAACGTTTTCGCCACATTCATTGGCATTATACTCTTCTTTGTCGTGGCTTCCGCCATTAGCGTAATAGGCCTCTTGGGTATGGCGGCAGTGGCAGGCTCCACGCCGACCGTCAAGAATGGCAGCGTGCTGGTGCTTAACCTTCATGGCACACTTGACGAGCGAGCCACTGATGCTTCGCCGCTAAGCATGCTCCAAGGCAATGGCGCGAGCAACCCAGGACTTGCCGATATGCTGTCGGCCATAAAAAAGGCAAAGGCTTCGGACAAGATAAAGGGAATTTACATTGAAGCCAATGGTATGGGGTCTGCCTTGGCCCAGGCTCAAGAGCTACGCGATGCATTGGCAGATTTCAAGAAGTCGGGGAAGTGGATTATAGCTTTTGGAGAACAGTTCAACACCAATGATTATTATATCGCCTCGATAGCTGACAAGATATACGTCAACCCTCAGGGTGGTCTCGAATGGCAAGGCCTTGGCACGAAGTTAGTGTTCTTGAAAGACTTGTTCAAAAAGGTTGGTGTCAACACCATGGCGTTTAAGTGTGGTAAGTATAAGAGTGCCACAGAGAGTTTCACAGAGGATAAGATGAGCGACCCGAGCAGGGTGCAGACACAGCGTTTCCTTGACGGCTATTGGGACACCATCGTAACGGCAGTCTCTGAAAGCCGGAAGATAAGCAAGGCAGAGCTCAACCGCTTTGCCGACGAGATGATGACATTTGAGAGCGCTGACGTGCTTGTCAAGGACAAGTTTTTCGATGGGCTCCTGTACAACGATGAGATAAGAGACGTGATAAAGAAAAGGCTTGGCATCGACAAGGACGATGACATTCCTCAGGCTACTGTCGCTGACCTTTGCGCTGAGCCAAGCGACAACACGGGAGATGAAATCGCTGTTTACTATGCTTGTGGAGACATCGTCAACCAAGAGCCTTCGGGCAGCATCTACCAAAACGCCGATTACATTGTTGGCAACGACGTGCGTGAGGACATGGAGGACTTGGCGAATGATGATGATGTCAAGGCTGTGGTAATACGTGTGAACTCGCCCGGTGGATCAAGCTACGACTCTGAGCAGATATGGCATGCCATAGAACAATTGAAGAAAGCCCATAAGCCCGTTGTGGTGTCGATGGGTGGATATGCCGCCTCGGGAGGTTATTACATTAGTTGTGGAGCCGACTATATCTTCGCTGAGCCAACCACAATCACTGGCTCTATAGGAATCTTTGGATTGGTGCAAGACGGCGCGGAGATGGCACGAAAACTCGGGTTGAAGTTTGATGGAGTGGAGACCAATCGCAATGCCTCAATGGGAATGTCGGCTTACGGCCTCATGATTTCCCCTCTCAACCAAGAGCAAGGCGCAAAACTTCAAGCGGCGATAGACCGTGGCTACAAGCTTTTCAAGTCGCGTGTGGCCATGGGGAGGCATATGTCAATGGATGCAGTGGAAGAGCGTGCGCAAGGGCACGTCTTCCTTGGAGAAGATGCCTTGAAGTTGAAGCTTGTTGACGGCTTGGGTGGCATCGACAAGGCCGTGGCAAAGGCTGCGCAATTGGCCAAGTTGAAGGAATACCACACGGCTGATTACCCATCACAAAAAGATTTCCTCACAAAGTTGATTGACGGTAGCGACAAGGCGAGTGGAACTTTGCTTGACGAGAAGTTGCGGCAGGTTCTCGGTCAATATTACGCGCCTTTCATGCTTATGAACCAGGCTCAGTCGATGGGAAGAATCCAGGCACGCTTGCCTTATGTCATAATAAACAATTAGGATTATGGAAGGAGACTTGATTAAGACTCACGATTGGCTGATGCCGCTCAGCTGGCTTTACGGCTTGGCGGTAAGCTTGCGCAATTGGCTATTCAACGTTGGTTTGCTACGTCAGCAGAGCTACGACATACCCGTAATATCGGTTGGTAACATCACTGTCGGTGGCACGGGCAAGACACCTCACGTGGAGTATCTCGTGAGGTTGCTGCACAAGCTGACCAAGGTGGCAGTGCTGTCGAGAGGTTATAAGCGCAAGACCAAGGGTTACGTGTTGGCCGATGATGACTCTACGGCCGCGAGTATAGGAGACGAGCCTTTCCAGATGAAGCGGAAATTCCAGGACATATACGTGGCCGTGGATGCCAACCGCAGGGAAGGAATAGCGAGATTGACCTCCGACAAGGAAACCGATGACGTGGGCGTGATTTTGCTCGACGACGCTTTCCAGCATCGTTATGTCAAGCCGGGCATCAATATATTGCTCGTGGATTATCACCGTCTCATCATCTACGATAAGTTGCTTCCCGCGGGACGATTGCGTGAGCCGCTGTCAGGGAAGCGAAGGGCTGACTTCGTGATTGTGACCAAATGCCCAGCTGACTTGAAGCCGATGGACATTCGTGTGCTGACAAAGGCCATGAGCCTTTACCCATATCAGGAGCTCTTTTTCACCACTATGGAATATGGTGAATTGTACCCTTTGTTTAAGGGAAACGCAGGTGCCATTCCAGAGCTTAAATGCCACAACGTGCTTATGCTCACTGGCATAGCGTCGCCAGAGGAAATGGAAAACGACATTAAGATTAAATGTCGTTCGTTGAAGACTATAACATTCAAGGATCATCATGAGTTTACCCCGAAAGACATTGCGGCCATCGACGATGCTTTCGCGCGAATGGAGTCGCCCAAGATTATAGTCACTACGGAGAAAGACTCCACGAGATTGCTGCAAACCGAGTTAAGCGATGACATTAAGGCAGCTCTCTATGTGCTTCCCATACAGGTGAAGTTCATGTTGAGCCACGATGAGGAATTGTTCAATAATAAGATAATAAGCTATGTACGAAAAAATTCAAGAAACAGCATCCTGGCTAAGGGAAAGAATGCCCGCTCAGCCAACGACCGCGATAATTCTGGGCACAGGACTGGGACAATTAGCTTCCGAGATAACTGATACCACGGAGTTTGCCTATAAAGACATACCCAACTTTCCTGTATCCACGGTTGAGGGACATGCAGGCAAGTTAATCTTCGGTAAACTTGGCGGCAAGGAAATCATGGCAATGGACGGACGTTTCCATTACTATGAGGGTTACAACATGAAGGAAGTGACCTTCCCCGAAAGGGTAATGTATGAGCTTGGCATCAAGACGCTCTTTGTCAGCAATGCCTCCGGAGGCATGGACCCAAGTTTCAAGATTGGCGACCTCATGGTTATCGATGACCACATCAACCTCTTCCCTGAGCATCCTCTCCATGGCAAGAATTTCCCCACGGGACCTCGTTTCCCGGACATGCACGAGGCTTACGACAAGCGTCTTCGCGACCTCGCAGATGAGATTGGCAAGGAGAAGGGCATACGTCTCGTTCATGGAGTGTACGTTGGCGTACAGGGACCGACATTCGAGACACCTGCCGAGTACCGTATGTATCACCTCTTGGGCGGCAGTGCCGTTGGCATGAGCACGGTGCCAGAGGTTATCGTGGCTCGTCATTGTGGCATGAAGGTCTTTGGAATAAGCGTCATAACAGACCTTGGCGGCTTTGACGTTCCCGTGGAAGTGAGCCACGAGGAAGTGCAAGAGGCTGCCAACGCCTCACAGCCTAAGATGGCTGAGATTTTCCGTGAGATGATTAAACGTTGCGATTAAGAGATGGAGATAAAGGAACTTGGAGAGTTCGGCCTCATCAGGCGTCTCACCAAAGACTTACAGCCCAAGAACCATTCCACGCTGAAAGGCGTTGGCGATGATTGCACGGTCTTGTCGTATCCCGACAAGGAGGTTCTCATCACCACCGACATGCTGATGGAAGGCGTGCATTTCGACCTTACCTATAACAGCATGGCTCAATTGGGCTACAAGAGCGCCATGGTGAATCTGAGCGATGTGTTCGCGATGAACGGCACGCCACGCCAACTGCTCGTGAGCATTGCCTTGGGCAAGCGTTTCAAGGTGGAGGATCTCGATGACTTCTATGCTGGACTTCGCCAGGCTTGCGACAAATGGAACGTTGACATCGTGGGCGGCGACACTTGCTCATCGTTGACGGGACTGGCAATAAGCATCACTTGCGTCGGCGAGGCTCCAAAAGCTGACATAGTTTATCGTAATGGTGCCAACGAAACCGACCTTATATGTGTCACGGGCGACTTGGGTGCCGCGTATATGGGGCTGCAGCTCCTTGAGCGTGAGAAGACCGTGTACTATAAGCAGATAGACGACCTCAACGCAAAGATAAGGCAAGCAAACAAAGACGGCAACAAGGAGCTTGTGAAGCATCTACAGCAGGAGGGCATGAAGATAATCGACTTCCAACCCGATTTCGCCGGACGCGAGTATTTGCTGCAAAGGCAACTGAGACCTGAGGCTCGTGGCGACATCATCAAGCTTTTGCATGAAAACAACATTCATCCTACCGCCATGATGGACATTTCGGATGGTTTGTCGTCTGAATTGCTCCACATCTGTCACCAAAGTCATTGCGGTTGTCGCGTCTATGAGAAGAACATTCCGATAGATTACCAGACGGCGGTCACGGCAGAGGAGTTTAACATGAACGTCACCACTTGTGCCATGAACGGTGGCGAGGACTATGAGTTGCTCTTCACCTGTCCCATTGGCGACCACGACAAGCTCGACGCTCTTGAGAGTCAAGGAATCAAGCAGATTGGGTACATCACCAAGGAAGAACTCGGTTGCCGTCTCATTTCGCGTGGCGATGGAAAGGAGTTTGACATCACGGCGCAAGGGTGGAACCCATTGAAATAGACGGTCTTAATCTTATTTATGCACAAACGAAAAGCGGTGATTGCCGATAGTAGGCAGTCACCGCTTTTCGTTTTGTTATTATATCATGCCAATGGGCATCAACTCGTTATCTCAGGTCGATGACATCAGCCTTTGGAAAGTCTTTCTGATTGAAAGAGAACTTGCTGCTGGGTTGGTTCTTGGCCTGGAAGTTGGTTATCGAGATTGTTGTCCAGTCGTTGCCTTGTCTCATCTTCACGGCAGAAGGCTTGTAAGAACCCTTGTTTATCGTGATATAAGCTTCCTGCACGCTTCTTTGCTTGTTCTGTGCGGTCATGTGCACGACGTAGTTGCCGCCCGATGTGGTCATTGACAGGTTGTAGCCTTTCTTGTACATCGACATGAACGTGTAGGGGTTCATGCTCATGCGCTTTGCCTCGTTGGGCGTGGAGATGTTCACCTCGTTTGTCATCTTGAGATAGCTCCATTGCGTCTTGCCGTTGAACCATACCATGGCCTTGTTTGTGCGCGCCATGAACATGTTGCCTTTGATGGCAATGGTGCCCGACTGCGTGCCGGTCTTCTTTCCGGATACGGTGAAGTTAGCCTCCGCGCCACCTTTTCTTCCCACGATGGAAGTGGCCTTATCCAATACTTTCATGGCCTTTGCGCTGCTTTGGGCAAACGCGCCCATGCAGAGCATCAACAAAATGTTGATAAACAATACTTTTCTCATAACCTGAATAAATATGTGTTATCCGATGTTTATTAAATCTATAATCATTTTCACATTCACGCGCCGTGGATTCTCGCCAACAGCACGTTGAGGCTCGCCTCGTCTTGCAACAGCACTTCGCGAGGTTTCGAACCTTGCGCGGCTCCAACGATACCGGCCTTTTCCAACTGGTCCATCAGTCGTCCGGCACGGTTGTAGCCAATGGAGAAGCGTCGCTGAATCATGCTGGTTGAGCCTTGCTGGGATATGACAATCGCATGAGCGGCTTCATCGAAGTAGGGGTCGAGGTTTTTTGCCTCACCCTCTATGCCACCGACACCACCTACGGCGTTGGGGTCATCGGGCTCCGGAAGTTCCATCGCGTCAGCGGGGCCAGGCTCAGCGGCTATGAAGTCGTTGACAGCCTCTATTTCCGGTGTGTCGATGAATGCGCATTGCACACGCACGGGTTCGCCACCACCAAGGAAGAGCATGTCGCCTCGTCCCACGAGCTGGTCGGCACCTGTGCGGTCGAGGATGGTGCGCGAGTCGATTTGCGAAGCCACACGGAACGCCATGCGACCAGGGAAGTTGGCCTTGATGTTACCTGTGATGATTCGTGTGGTAGGTCGTTGCGTGGCTATTATCATGTGTATGCCCACGGCGCGCGCAAGCTGGGCGATGCGGGCAATAGGAGCTTCAATCTCCTTGCCGGCTGTCATGATAAGGTCGCCGAACTCGTCTATTACGACCACGATATACGGCATATACTCGTGTCCGTCGGTCAGTCTCAACTTGTGGTGAATGAATTTGTCGTTGTATTCGTCAATCTTCTTCACGTTGGCGAGCTTGAGCATGTCGTAGCGGTGATCCATGAGCTTGCATAGGGAGTTGAGCGTGCGCACCACTTTCTGCACGTCGGTGATGATTGGCTCATCCTCATTCTCTGGCAGCGCCGCCATATAGTGGGGGGCAATCTTGTTGTAGATGCTAAACTCCACCTTCTTTGGGTCAACGAGCACGAACTTCAGCTCATTGGGATGCTTCTTGTATAATAAAGACGTGATGATGGCGTTCAAGCCTACCGACTTACCTTGTCCGGTTGCACCTGCCACGAGCAAGTGGGGCAGTTTGGCAAGGTCCACCATGAACACCTCGTTGGTGATGGTCTTTCCCAATGCCATGGGCAACGCCATCTTCGTCTCTTGGAACTTCTTGGTGTTGAGCACGCTTTCCATCGACACGATTTGCGGTTTCTTGTTTGGCACTTCTATGCCAATGGTGCCCTTTCCAGGGATAGGCGCGATGATACGAATGCCGAGTGCCGACAAGCTGAGGGCAATGTCGGCTTCCAATCCGCGTATCTTGCTTATTCTCACGCCCTCTGCTGGCGTAATCTCGTAGAGCGTTACCGTGGGACCAACCGTGGCGTTGATCTTGCTTATCTCCACGCCAAAGCTTTTCAGCACCTCCACGATGCGAGCGTTGTTCGACTTTATCTCCTCCATGTCGATTACCGGCTTGCTGTCGTATTTCTTGAGCAAGTTCAGTGTGGGGAACTTATATTTAGTGAAAGGCTCCCATGGGTTTATTGGCGTGTCGAGGTCTGTAATGGTCGCTGTCTTGTTGCCAGAAGCCTTAGGCTCGTTCTTCGTCTTCTCCACCGTCACCTCAGCCGGCTCATCGCCTTGTCCGGTCGTGGCTGAGGTTTGAGGTTCATCGGTGTGGGTCTCAGGCTTTGCCTTTGTCTCAAACTGACTCATGTCGGTGAGGTCTACCACATTGGGCTTTGCCTCATCGTTGGCTTCCTTGACGTCTTGGACTGCTGTCGTGTCGCTTTCCTCCGCCTTGGTCTCTTCTGGCTCAACGATGTCGGTACGCAACTCGCCGTCTTTCGTCACGGGATGGTTGTTCACGGTAATCTTTACCTTGTCGGTGAAATATTTCACGGGGTTGAGAATCTTGCGAACCACCTCTATCGTTTCGTGACTGAGATAGGTGAGGAAAGCTATTGCGGTTACTATGAGAATGGCGATGAGGCCGGGAGCCCCTATCACGTCTTCTATCCTTTGCACACACATCAACCCGTGCATGCCGCCAGGGTTATAGACCTCGTCGCCCATAAGTGGCGCTATGAACTTGGCGAGAAACGCCGACAACCATATCATGGCAACTGCCAGGCAGAAAAACCATTTCAGGAGGTTGACGGAGTATACCCTCATGAGCTTCATCGCGGCGAGAATGAAAAAGACTGGTATCGCGAATGCGGGTAAGCCAAAATTGAGGGTGATGAGGAAATAAGCCACGATAGCACCCGTCGAGCGGCAGGTGTTGCTGAACTCGTGATTGGTGTTGAAAAAGTCGGCAGGCTGCAACGATTCCAATAGGCTCTGGTCTGCCTGGCCTGTCGCCAAATAGCTGACCATGGCGATGACAAGGTATACGGCTATCGCAAGCATGAAAAGGCCAACGAAGAAGTTGACCGTGTCGCTTTCTAACCTGTCTTTTATGCCGATGGCATCGCTAAAAGATTTGGGCTTGTTTTTTGAACTCCTCTTGCTCATCTTTCTTATTTTACCGTGCAAAAGTAACCTTTCTTTCGGAGAATGCCAAAGAAATGTACAAGTTTCTTATTAACTGCCTATTACTAAGGAAGTAACGCAAGCAGTCCTACACCGAACAAATAAGACAAAGAAGCCAAAAATGAATTATTTAGCCCAAATGTCATTCAAACAAATTACCAGTCGCCATCGAATAAGTCACCTTACATTGGTTGCAAATATCTGTAATCGTAGCACCACTTCCGCTCAACGAATAGAATACGCTCTCGCCTACGAGCACATACTCCCAGGTTCGGTTCATTCTATTCTTCGGCTCCAAGGCATTGATTTTCTTGATCCATTCGATGGTAGCCGTCTGCTTCTGGCGAACGTTGGCATCATCCACCTTGTCATCGCCCTTGGTCTCTATCAAGTAGATTTTATCAGCCGTAGCCACAATGAAGTCGGGATGATAGGTCGCCATAAGCCCATCCTTGCGAACATAGAAGATGATAGCAAAGGAATGACCTGTCTCATTGATTTTCAAGAAACTTTCCACCTCGGCATCCTTATCCAAGAACTCGATGAATGCCTTTTCCAATCCTCCGCCATGCGATGGATAGCCCAGTCGCGGATAGATGCACTTATGCACCTCCAGAGAGTAACTCTCCCTCATCTTGATGGCTTGCAAGGAAGAGAAGGCTGTGAGCGACACCTCGGCATCTGTCGTTGTCAGGCGATTCTGCATCTTGTAGATGGCACGGGCAAACTGCTCCACGATATGCTTGGTCACGATTCCGTCCTTTGCCAAGAGTATCTTCCAGTCGCTTCCATGGAATGGGTCGAAAGGCTGGGCAAAGAGACGGGTGCGAATGTACCAGTCCATCACCTGTACCGTCTGTGCCCCGTTGATCTGAATGGTAGGAAATCCCTGACGACGACAATTATCGAAGCGCAAGGATATGACTCGCAAGAGCTTCTGCAAGTATTCGTTATAGCCATTGGCATTGAAGAGGTTAGCCGTTACCTTATATCTGCCGAACATCGTCTTCGTGAGCGATTCTTGCGAAACGAAAGTCTCGCCGTCCTTTGCCAAGAACTTGCGCAACAAGTCCAAAGGATACAAGGTGAAAGGTTCCAGTTCGTCGAGGTCTATCTCCGCATCCTCCAACTCCTCGATGGAATCATGCAGGATAACCGGCCATTGGAAATCATAGTCTTCATAATCCTCTCGAAGTCCCACGGTGATGATGTCGCCCGTCGCGCCGCCCGCGCCCACATCGCCCTTGTCCGTGGCCACGAGACCTTGCTCTTGCAAGTCATCATAAAACTTGATGAAGGCAGGATGCTCCACGATGGAAAGGGTGTCGATATAAGTCGTTGGCGGCTTGTGATACTTCAATACTCTCAAGCGGTCGTCTCGCTTCACATCCACATAGTCTGGCTCTCGCCACATCAGTCGCAAGCCTCTGCCCACCAACTGCTCCAACAGGATAGGCGCCTTGGAGGAACGAAGCGGCACGAGCACACAGATGTTGTTGACATCGAAGCCCTCACGGAGCATCAACACGGAGATGACTACCTTCGGACTCTTGTAGTGGTCGATGTCGAAGAGCTTGGTCTTGATTTCCTTCCACTCCTCGTCCTTTACCTCGCCCTGTTTGTTGGAGTCGATGGTCACGATGTCCTCGTCTTCCAACCCTTCCGACTTCAAGAATCCCTCCACGAATGGCGACACGGTAGTATCTTGGCAAACGATGAGCATCTTCGGGTTCTTGCTGGCATCCGTCTTCAAAAACTCTTCCTCCAGTCGCTGAAGTTTGGTCAGTCCGGCACGGAGCATCATGCGCTGTCCTTCGCTCAGTCCCACCACCTTGCCTTGTTCGTCTCGCTCGGCATTATAATCCAAGTTCTCTAACTCGGTGAGTTCCTGTCGGCGATCGAGCAAGAGTAGTTTCACCAGTCCTTGCTTCATCGCCATCGGCAAGTCGAAATCTACGATGATGTGAGGGAAGAAGAGCTTCACTTGCTTCTCTCCCGTTCCCTTGGTATCGAATGGCGTTGCCGAGAAATCGACCTGCATAAAGCGAGTTCCCTTGGTGCTGCTGATGGCATTCAAGCCTCGTTGCCATTCCACCTCTTCGGTCTCGCCATTGCGCTTGATTTCGTGGATATGGTGAGCCTCATCATTGATGACCATCAAATCTTTCAAGCCGGCAAGATACTCCAACTCGTTTCCGCCCAAGGCTCTGCGGTCGAGCATACCCAAGTCATTGCCAGCCGATTTACCTGGGCGAATCGGCAAGAGGTCGTTTACGATTTCGGTTGGCGTAACGGTATTCGAATCGTCCACATCTTCTTCATCTTCAGTCTCTTCCATCTGGTTTTCGAAGAGATGCCAGTTGGTCAGGGCTATCAGTCCATCACCTGTCGTTTTTCTCCCGATGCCATCCTCCTTGGTCACCACATTGTTTTGGATGAAGGAAAACACCTCGTCACGATAACGCTCCGGGATGAACACCTCTTGGTTCATATAGTAGTCGTTGGTCTGTGGGTCACGATATTCCTCGCCTCTCTTCTTTCTGCCACAAAAGGCATCCAACAGACGGTCATAGACGATCAAGCCTGGAGCCACTACCAAGAACTTCTGGGTGAAGCGTCCGCTCTCCACTTCCTCGTGGCGGGCATTGAGCATCTGCCAAATCAAGAGGGCGTGCATCACCCAAGTCTTTCCCGTACCCGTTGCCATCTTCACCGCATACTTCGGGAACTGGTACTTCGACTTGGCGAGCTGTGCCAAGTCAGCCCTGTCCATCAATTCGGGAATGACTTTCTCGTAAGCATCCAGTACGGTGGTCTCCCCCAACACCTCATGCAGATAAACGATATTGAGGATAGCCTGTCGCTGACCTTGATGGAAGTTTCGCTCACGTTGCGAACAAAAGCCATCGCCAAACCAATAGTTCAGGAGCGACGCCGTGGTGGGTGTCACCTTCGCCAGCATCTCGCCACTCTCCCAAGCCGCATTCACTACATCAGTAAGACGATGAGCCAACTCCAAGGATATATTGTTAGAATTTATTGCCATACTGTTCTTCACTCTTCACTTAATTTCACTTCCTGTATGACTTGGCTCTCGAAGCCGAAGACATCCACAGCCTTGACGCAAACCTTTCGTGTTGCCTTGTGTGGCATGGTGAGACGAGTGGAATAGACGCAATGCAATGGGTCGCTGTCATTATCTACATTCTCTCGATAGTCCTGCCAAGTACTGCGGAAGGTCTCTCCGTCATAGTCTGGGTCGATACTCCAATACTCGATGAGCGAGAGTGGGTCTTGCTCCATCACTTGCTGGAGTTTCACCTTGTCCTTATCATCCAATGGGATGTTGTCGGGAGATAGCAGGACATAGTTGCTGAGGCTGATGTCGAGCTCGTCCTCGCCTTTGCCATTCTCCTTTACAGTAACAGGATTCACCACGAGATACTGGAGAGAAGAGAAACGAACGGTCTTGTCGGAGATGAGCTTTCGATAACCTTTTTTCGACAACTTGTCGAGCAAGTCTGGCGGAATGACGAGTACCTCAACGTTGCTATTCTTATATTTCTCGATGGCTTGTGAGATGTCAAAGGCGAAGTTCCAACCGAGCACGATGACCTTATCCCAATCGCCACCGAGCAAGGAAGCCTTTGCCTCCACAGCACGACGAACGGTTGCGGCAGTGGTCAAGCGGTTCGGGCTATCCACCATTACTAATGTACGGGCACCTTTTATATATCCGAAGTTTCGGTCGCTCACTTGTTCTGGGGAGAAAGGCAAAGCACCAAAGAGTCCTAAGACGACTTGCGACAAGTCGCCCACTCTGCGCAATTTCTTGTTGTTATGGAAAGCCTCCTTCTGGTAGTCGCCGATGCTCTGATAGAGGAAAGGTTTCACCTCTTGGTCGATAAATCGCTTGCGCATCACCAAGGATGCCGGCTTGCCGATGTCGCAAGTAATCCA
>DAIOUH010000063.1:0-10777 GCA_036751585.1 Prevotella sp.
AATTATCTTTGCACAATGAACCGCCTTTGTGGAATCATGAATAAGATATTGGATTAAGATTATGATAGAAAACCCGTTTGTGCTCCGTGGATATGTATCGGAAGAATATTTCTGCGACAGAGAGAAAGAGACAGCCGACTTGATAGCGGAAATCAAGAACGGCAACAACGTAACCCTGATTGCCCCTCGAAGAATCGGCAAGACAGGATTGGTGCAGTATGTCTATGCACAAGATACTATCAAGCAGAACTACTATACATTCTTGATTGACATCTATGCCACCAAGAACCTCGCCGACTTCATCCAGGAGCTGGGCAGAGGCATCCTGCAAAGTCTCAAGCCCAAAGGCACCAAGGTGGTGGAATACTTTCTCAACTGCCTGCACTCCCTCCGCTCTTCCATCAGCTTCGACATGAACGGCAATCCTTCATGGAGCGTGGACTTAGGCGACATTACCAGTCCTGCGACCACACTCCAAGAGATTTTCCATTACTTGGAGACTGCCGACAAGCCATGCATTGTTGCCATCGACGAGTTCCAAACCATTAGCAATTACAAGGAAGAAAACGTGGAGGCCATCCTGCGTACTTACATCCAGCATAGCCATAACACCAACTTCATCTTTGCCGGCTCTCAGCGCAATATGATGACCGAGATGTTCCTGAGCCATGCCCACCCTTTCTATCAGAGCACTTCCATCAAGACTCTTCGCCCTATCGACAAGGAAGTTTATGCCGACTTCGCCACTCGCCTGTTCGGCAAGAAAGCCATCAAGCGTGACATCATCTATCAGATTTACGACCGCTTCGAAGGCATCACTTGGTATCTCCAGAGAATGCTCAACAAGATTTACTCCCTAACAGATGCAACTGCGGAAGCAGACGAACAGACGTTGACGCAAGCCCTCGACTCCATCCTTGACGAGAGTGCCTTTGCCTACGAAGCCCTTCTGTTCCAGTTGCCAGCCAAGCAAAAGGAACTTCTCCTTGCCATCTGCAAGGCAGGCAAGGCTAAGAACATCACCTCGTCAGCATTCATCAAGAAGTATCACTTGCCATCTGCCAGCTTTGCGCAAGGAGCCATCAAAGGATTGCTGGACAAAGATTTTGTCACAGAGACAGATGGAACCTACGAGCTATACGACAAGTTCTTTGGAGAATGGCTGAAGAAGGGGATGTAAGGTTTAAGTGATCATTTTGTATGCGTTGCCTGCCTCATCCCCTCAAAGAATTTCTGCTGCAATGCCTTCGCTAACTCATTATTAGGATTCAACTTTAACGCCTTTTCATAATCTTCCATCACCTCCAAGTAATATCGTTGCCCATTCTGAGCGGGATTCTGTACAATGCGAACCATATAGAGAAATCCTGTTAAGGTGTAGATGTCAGACTGGCACATAAAAAAGAGGATGTGCCAACAAGGTCGACACATCCTCTTTTTTATTATGATGCTATCGTATATTTATAATATTGTCATGTGGCTCAGCCTATGGTTTCACCACTGGGTTCGCTTTCACTCCAACGATGCCCGTGAGCTTGTCGTCGAGATAGAACGTCGCCATGAGCGTGTCCTTGTCTATGGCATATCTCAAGGAGATGAAGTTGAGCTTAGAGGTGGGGCGCTGATATGTAGTGCCAGGCTTCACCAACCTCGCTTTCACGGCCGTGGCGTGCATCACCTGCAATGCCGAGGTGGAGAGGTGCTTGGTGGAGTCGAGTGGGGACCACGCGATGTAGTCGACATCGGCTTGCGCCATTTGCCCTTCCATGAACTCCTTGGCGTGCGCTTTTGCCGTATGGCTGTCGCCACACGAGGAGACGACAGTCGCCGTGGCAAGAGCCATGCAAATGCCCAGAGCCAGATTGTTAAGCCCGCGCATCACTTCTTGGGAATGTTTTTCAGAATCTCGAGCAAGTGGTCCCAAACCATCTGCACTGTTGGTATGTAGAGACACTCGTCTGGCGTGTGCACATTGCGCAGCGTCGGGCCGAACGACACCATGTCGAGGTTAGGATATTTCTCTGAGAAGAGGCCGCACTCCAAACCAGCGTGTATGCCCCTCACCACAGGATCCTTGCCGAAGAGCTTGTGATAAGCCTCCTTCACAATGCGCTGAAGCTCAGAGCCATGCTTAGGCTGCCATGCCGGGTAACCGTCGGTTTGCTCCACGTCGGCACCGGCAAGCTCGTAGGTGGCCTTCACGGTGTTGCAAATGTTGGTGAGGTTTGAAGTCACGTTTGAGCGTTGTGAGCTCACGATGACCACCTTGTCGTCCTCGCTCTGCACGCTTGCCACGTTGCTCGAAGTCTCGACCATCCAGGCGAGTTCCTTGTCCTGGCACATGGCAAACACGCCGTTGTCCACAGCCTGCAGCGCGTTGATGAGGTTGGCGCTCACCTTCTCGGGCATCACGCTCTGTGCCTCGCAGCTATCAAGCGACCATTTCATGTTGGTGTCGGTCACGTGGTATTCGTCTTCCACCTGTGAGGCAAACACGTTCCAGTCGGCCTTCACCTCCTCCTTCTTGTCGGCAGGCACGGCGAAGACAATCTTTCCGTCGCGTGGGATGGCGTTGTGCATCTTGCCTGAGTTCCACTGCGCCAGGCGCAACGACATCTTGCCCTTCTCCATGTAGAGGAATCGCGCGAGCACCTTGATGGCGTTGGCGCGCTTCTTCTCGATGTCATCGCCAGAGTGACCACCGTTGAGACCTTTCAGAGAACCCTCCATGAAGAAGTAGCCCTCGGGAGCCGCCTCGCGCTTAAAGCGGAACGTGGCTATCGTGCTTCTGCCGCCAGCGCATGAGATGAATACCTGTCCCTCGTCCTCAGAGTCGAGGTTGATGAGGTAGTCGCCTGTCATGAAGCCAGGCTTCATGCCGATAGCACCAGTGAGTTGGGTCTCCTCGTCGCGCGTGAAGACACACTCAATAGGGCCGTGCTCTATGTCGTCGGAATCGAGGATGGCAAGCTCAATGGCATCGCCAATGCCATCGTCGGCGCCGAGCGTGGTGCCTTTGGCGTGCATCCAGTCGCCCTCGACATAAGTCTGGATGGCATCCTTGGAGAAGTCGAAGTCCACGTCCACGAGCTTGTCGCACACCATGTCCATGTGGCTCTGGAGGATTGTGGTGGCGCGATCCTCGTAACCCTTTGTGGCGGGCTTGCGAATGATGACGTTGCCAGTCTCGTCCACTTTGGTCTCAAGTCCGTGGCTCTCGCCAAACTTCTTGAGATACTCAATCATCTTTTCCTCATGCTTTGACGGGCGCGGTATCTTGTTGATTGCCGCGAATTGCTCGAACACGCGGGCCGGTTTTAATTCTGCCATAATCTTTGCTATTTTTATGATTAAATACTTAAAATGTCGTCTTATCTCTTTGCGGTTTGTCTATTTAACGCTATCTTTGCAGCGTATTATGTAGAAAAACACTGCAAATTTAGTAAATAATGATAGAAACGCTACTCCTTACGGTGTTAATAATTGCTATATCCGTGGCGCTCCTCTCCGTTAAGGTCTTGCTGTGCAAGAATGGCAGGTTCTCATCCATGCACATTCACGACTCCAAGGCAATGAGGGAACGAGGCATACACTGCGTCATCGACGAGGACAGGGAGATGCGTGCCAGTGGACGTTTCAGGTAAGATTAATATACAACATCAAATATGAAGAAAAACATTATCTTCGCCGTGGCATTGACCATCGCCACGACTTTCGGCTTCACCTCTTGCAACAAGAGCGCGCCAAAAATGGACGAGAAGTCGGAGACGACCTCACAGAAGGCCGCAAGCACGCAAATTGCTTATGTGGAGGTGGACTCCATCATGTCGCAGTACCAGTTCTGCAAGGAATACACCAAGATCCTGAACCAGAAGGGCACCAACATACAGAAGACCCTCGCCAGCCGTCAGCAGGCTTTGCAGGGCGCGGCTGCCAACTTCCAGCAGAAGGTGCAGCAAAACGCTTACACCCGTGAGCAGGCAGAGGCCATTCAGGCAGGATTGCAGAAGCAGAGCAACGACCTCCAGGCTCTTAACCAGAGGCTCAGCGGCGAGTTCCAGACCGAGACCGACAAATATAACAAAGCTTTGCATGATTCCATCCAGCACTATCTCGCCGTGTTCAACAAGGACGGCAAGTATGGCATGATCTTCGCTAAGCAGGGCGACAACGTGCTCTACGCCAACAAGGCATACGACATAACCGCCGAGGTGGTGGCCGGCCTCAACAAAGCCTACAAGAGCAAGGTTAACACGGCAAAAAAATAATAGCCGTAGCTGACAAGACATGAAACGAAAATAAGAGGGGCGTGCCAGAAGCGAAAGTCTTTTGGCACGCCCTTCAATAATTTTAGCAATGGCATTATCAAACATAGAGAGGCATTATAACAAGCATCCCGAGGACTTGCGTCTTCAGCGTAGGCACGGCATGGTGGAGTTCCAGACCACCATGTACCATCTTCACCGCTTCTTGCGTCCAGGCTTCAGCTTGCTCGACATTGGCGCTGGCACGGGGCGTTACACCTCGGCGCTCATGGCCGAAGGCTATGACGTGAAGGCGGTAGAACTCGTGCGCCACAATATCGACGTGTTCTTGAAACGCGAACCCACTGCCAACGTGGTGCAGGGCGACGCGCGCCACATGCCATTCGTGCCTACAAACTCGGCAGACCTGACGCTGCTGCTTGGCCCGCTCTACCATCTCATAGGCGACGAGAATAAGGTGAAAGCCCTTGAGGAGGCAAAGCGCGTGACAAAGCCAGGCGGATTAATTTTCGTGGCTTACCTGATGAACGAATACAGCATACTCTCTTATTGCTTCGACGAGGACCGAATTGGCGGGCTGCTTGAACGGGGGGCGGTGAACCGCGATTTCCATATCCAGGCGCAGCCCGATGAGTTGTACGACTATGTGCGCATAGACGACATCGACCGGCTCGACAAGATGGCTGGACTGGAGCGCGTCACAATATTCTCGCCCGATGGAGCCTCCGACTATATGCGCACGCGACTTAACCGCATGAGCGATGAGACGTTCGCCTACTTCATTGAGTATCAAAAGTCAATATCCGAGCGCCCTGACCTCATTGGAGCCGGCAGCCATGTTGTTGACGTGGTGAGGGTGCCATGAGGCATGGATGGAAGAAAAAATGGATTACGCCAAGAGGTCGTTAATTTCTTCTATTGTCTTGTTCATGGTCTTGGCTACGGTGACAATAGGCATTCCTCCATCGACCATTGCCTTAACCATCGCTTTTATTTGTGTTTTCTGCTCGGCAAGTTGTGCCCTTGCCTCGCTTAACTGTGCATTTTGTTCGCTTAGTTGTGCTTTCTGTTCGCTTAGCTGTGCTTTCTGTTCGCTTAGCTGTGCTTTCTGTTCGCTTAACTGTGCTTTCTGTTCGCTTAACTGTGCTTTCTTCTTGTTGAGTTGTTCGTTGAGCTTCATGACCTGCGTGTCACGCGCCTCAAGCACAGAGTAGAATTCATCCTCATCGTTCATCTCCTGCCTCACGTCTGCGTTCATCGCCGCAAGGCCCAGACGGTGCAGGATGTACATCATGTCAGAGTCGTTGGCGTACTCCTTCTCATCAAGGCAAACAATCTGTTGGTTCTTAGAATCGCGTTGAGACTGGTCGAACACGCTCAGTACCTTGTCCAGCCTGTTGTTTATCTTGCCGTGAAGCAACGGTATCTGCACGATGATGCTGTCGTGAATCAAGCTGTTGATAAAAGGATCTTTCATGCCGCCCTCAACCACCTTTCCGTCGTAGTCGTATGCGTTGTGGGTGACGTATACCACAGCCTTGTCGATGTCGCCAACCCTGTGACCAAGCAGGTATACGGCAATCATAGGCACGGCATAACCTGACAGCTCACCTTCCTTCACCATGTTCTCCTCGGCGTTGTATTGAGCGGCGAGATAGCGACGGAAGCGAAGAGTCTCCGTGTCTACCCAAGTCTTCTGCAGTTCTATGAGGATGAGCCGTACTGTGCCGTCATCCTCCTTGACACGTGCGGCGAAGTCGATGCGGAACATGGAAATCTTGTCGCGAGTGACGTTGGGGTGCTCGTGACGACGCATTTCAACGCTCACTACCTCTTTTTTCAGCAAGGCGGAGAGCACCGTCTTGGCGATGCGCTCATCTTCCATCAAGAACTTGAACACGCAGTCGTATATTGGATTGGCAACAGAGTATATCATAAATATATTGGTGTTAGATTATCCAGTGGCTAAATTAGTGATTTTTCCAAGAATCCCCAAACTTTTTATTATAAAAAGAGTATGAATTTGCTTGATTTTGTCGTTGACTCTATTGGATGGAGCCCAAATGTTTCTGTCACGTTTGTTTATTCCGTTTTGCCTTGGACGGTTAAAGGATTTTACCTACCTTTGCAAATAGATGGGTCGCAATAGGCGGTGCCATGAAATAAAAACCTATATTATTACCTCGTTACTAAAAACTAAAAATGACTCAAAAGAAATTTTATCCATGGCTCGTCGTGGCCTTGTTGTGGGTTGTGGCATTGCTCA
Source organism: Prevotella sp. (assembly GCA_036751585.1). Classification (GTDB taxonomy): domain Bacteria; phylum Bacteroidota; class Bacteroidia; order Bacteroidales; family Bacteroidaceae; genus Prevotella. The sequence goes on from DAIOUH010000063.1 coordinate 6,532, forward strand.
ACTACATGGATCGCCAGATGCTTTCCACGATGCAGGAAGCCATGAAGGCCGACATCGCTGAACTGCAGAAAGCAGAAGCCTTCGGCGCGCTGATGGCCGTGTTCCTGTGGATTTATGGCATAGTGAGTCCGCTGGCTGGTGTCGTGGCAGACAAGATAAGTCGCAAGAAACTCGTGGTGGGCAGCCTGTTCGTATGGTCGGCGGTGACATTCCTCATGGGGTATGCCAATAGCTTTGATCAGTTGTATTGTCTTCGCGCGCTGATGGGCATCAGCGAGGCATTGTACATACCATCTGCCCTGTCGCTCATTGCTGACTGGCATGAAGGCAAGTCGCGCTCGCTTGCCATAGGCATACACATGACTGGCTTATACGTGGGACAAGCCGTTGGCGGATTCGGCGCAACGATAGCAGCCACGTTCTCCTGGCATGATGCATTCCATTGGTTCGGTGTCGTAGGTGTCGTCTATTCCGTGGCGCTTGCCTTGCTGCTGCACGACAAACCCAAGCAGGCTGCTGTCTCGCGAGAGTCCACGCCTCAAATCACCAAGGAGAACGTGTGGCACGGAATCAGTACGGTTCTGTCTACATGGACTTTTTGGGTCATGCTCATCTATTTTGCCGTGCCAAGTCTTCCAGGCTGGGCAACGAAAAACTGGTTGCCCACTCTCTTCGCCGAGAATCTTGGCATCGACATGGCTCAGGCAGGTCCCATGTCTACCATCACCATCGCCGCCTCGTCGTTCTTGGGCGTGATTTTCGGTGGCGTGCTGTCTGACAAGTGGGTCTTGCGAAACATACGCGGCCGTATCTACACGAGTGCCATAGGGTTGGGCATGACTATCCCGGCTCTCATCCTGCTCGGCTTTGGGCATAGTGTCTTGGCCGTTGTCGGCGCGGGACTTCTGTTTGGAATTGGCTATGGCATGTTCGACGCCAACAACATGCCGATACTTTGCCAAATCATATCCGCCAAGTATCGTGCCACGGCTTATGGCGTCATGAACATGGTCGGCGTGTTTGCCGGTGCCGCCGTGACGCATCTGCTCGGGCAATGGACTGATGGCGGAAACCTCGGTTTGGGATTTGCCGTGCTGGGTTGCGTGGTGGTAGTGGCGCTCGTGTTGCAGCTCGTCTGCCTGCGCCCGACAACAGACAATGTAAATTAAACGACTTATAATTTATCACAATATATAAACATGACAATGGAAAAGATTGTAGGACTTATAGATGCTCCGTTTACGCCATTCCACGCAAACGGTGACGTGAATCTCGAACCAATCGAGGCTTATGCCACGATGTTGCAGAAAAACGGACTGAAAGGCGTGTTTATCAATGGCTCATCGGGCGAGGGATATATGCTTACCACTGAAGAGCGCATGCGGCTTGCCGAGCGTTGGGTGAGTGTGGCACCAAAGGGTTTCAAGGTTATTGTGCACGTGGGCAGTTGTTGCCTTAGGGAAAGCGTGCGTCTTGCCGAACACGCCCAGCGTATTGGGGCGTGGGGCATCGGCTCAATGGCTCCCCCATTCCCCAAGATAGGTCGTATAGAGGAGCTTGTGGAGTATTGCGAGACCATCGCCAACGCCGCTCCACAGCTGCCGTTCTACTACTATCACATCCCGGCCTTCAATGGCGCTTATCTGCCTATGGTGGATTTGCTGAAAGCTGTGGACGGACGCATAAGCAATTTCGCCGGCATCAAGTACACCTATGAGTCGCTGTACGAGTACAACCAGTGCCGTCTCTATGGCGGTGGAAAGTTTGACATGCTGCACGGGCAGGACGAAACCATACTGCCGAGCCTCGCGCAAGGTGGCGCGCGTGGTGGCATAGGCGGCACTACCAACTATAATGGCCGTGAGCTCGTGGGCATAATCGAGGCATGGAACAATGGCGACATCGATACAGCGCGCGAAAAGCAGAACTTCGCGCAGGCGGTCATCAACGTGATTTGCCATTTCCGTGGCAACATCGTTGGCGGCAAGCGCATCATGAAGCTCCTTGGCTTCGACCTCGGGCCAAACCGCGTGCCGTTCCGCAACATGACCGACGAGGAGGAACTACAAATGAAGCAGGAGCTTGAGGCGATAGGCTTCTTTGAGAGGGCAAACAAGTTTTGACAAAAACAAGGATAAGATGAACGTAAAAGAATATATCACGTCTTGGGCTGAGAGTTACAGGAAAGACCTCACGGAGAACATAATGCCCTTTTGGATGAAGCACGGCTGGGACCGTGAGCATGGCGGAGTCTACACCTGTGTCAATCGTGACGGCTCGCTGATGGATACCACGAAGTCTGTATGGTTTCAGGGACGCTTTGCCTTTGTGTGCGCCTTTGCTTATAATAATGTGGAGAAGAATCAAGAGTGGCTCGATGCCGCCAAAAGCACGCTCGACTTTATAGAGGCGCATTGCTTTGATGAGCAAGGACACATGTACTTCTCTGTCACCGCCGATGGAACGCCACTGCGCAAGCGTCGCTACGTGTTTTCAGAGACTTTCGCTGCCATAGCCATGTCCGAGTATGCTCTCGCCACGGGTGAGAGGCATTGGGCGGAGCGTGCCGTGGAGGTGTTCAAGGACACGCGGCGTTTCCTTTCGACACCTGGTTTCTTGCCGGCGAAGTTTGAGGAAAACGTGCGATTGCAAAGCCACAGCATCTGCATGATACTCATCAACGTGGGTTCGTGCATACGCAAGGTGGTTGACGACCCGACGCTGACGAGGCAGATTGACGAGTCGATAGCGAAACTGAAAAAGTATTTCATCCACCCAGAGTTCAAATGCTTGCTCGAAACCGTGGGAATGAATGGGGAGTTTATTGACACCAACATGACACGCACCATTAACCCTGGTCACTGCATTGAGACATCATGGTTCTTGATGGAGGAGGCAAAGTCGCGTGGCTGGGACAAATCTATCCTCGACATGGCTCTGCAGGTGTTCGACTGGTCGTGGGACTGGGGTTGGGACAAACTGTATGGCGGAATAATCAACTTCCGCGACTGCAAGAACCTGCCGCCACAAGACTACTCGCAGGACATGAAGTTCTGGTGGCCACAATGCGAGACCATCATCGCCTCGCTGTATGCCTACCTTGCCACTGGTGACGACAAATACCTCTATCGTCACGAGCGCATCAGCGAGTGGACTTACGCCCACTTCCCCGACGCTGAGTATGGCGAGTGGTATGGTTATCTGCATCGCGACGGCACGGTGGCGCAACCTGCCAAGGGCAACCTCTTTAAGGGCCCGTTCCACATTCCGCGCATGATGATCAAGAGCTATATGCTCTGTCAGGAGATATTAAAGAAGCTATGAGCCAACACAATCTGACATCTTGCATCATAAAGAGCCTGCGCATGGGCATTGTCTTGGTGCTTTCTGCCTTGTCCGCGGTTGCGGCCAGTGCCAGGGGACGTGTCGTTGACGTTGCGGGCTTCCCGTCTGCCGAGCCAGGCTATTCGCTTGGCGTGTCGGCGTGCTTCGCCGGTCGCATAGGCGACTACATCATAATGGCTGGTGGCTGCAACTTTCCCGAGGCAGGCGAGCCGAAAAAATATTATGCCGGGGTCTATGCCGCGCGAATTGACGGTAGCTCGCTGCGATGGCGACTCGTGGGACGCTTGCCCGAGCCTGCTGCTTATGGTGGCACGGTGCAGAGTGGCGACAGCCTGTTGCTCATAGGCGGAAACAATAGCCAGCATAGCTTGAAGACGGTATATAGCATCCGTTTGGGCGATGGGGAAACCGTGGCAGAGATAACACGCCTCCCTGACTTGCCGCATGCGGTAGACAACATGGCGGTGGCACGAATGGGGACGAATGTGTTTGTTGTTGGCGGAAATCAAGACGGCAAGCCATCGGCATCCGTGCTTTGTCTGTCGCTTGACAAACAAGTGTCATGCTCTGCCAATGCGAAGAACGTCCCTTGCCCGTCATCGCCTTGGCAAGAGATTGCGGTCGTGCCTGGGAAGCCGCGCGTGCAACCTGTGGCAGTGGCACGAGATAATAAGTTGTATGTATGGGGAGGCTTCTTCGCGGATGGCGAAAACAGCGTGGTGCATACCGATGGCTACTCGCTCAACGTGGACACGAAGGAGTGGGAGAAACTTGCCGCCCCACGCTCGGCGGATGGCAAGGAAGTGACTCTTTCCGGAGGCGTGGCATGGACGGAAAACAATCGCGTTCTTGCCACCGGTGGAGTGAACAAGGACATCTTCCTTGACGCGATAAGTGGCAA
>DAIOUH010000063.1:10877-14644 GCA_036751585.1 Prevotella sp.
TTCTTGCCACCGGTGGAGTGAACAAGGACATCTTCCTTGACGCGATAAGTGGCAAGTACAAGCTCGTCAGGCAAGAGAACTACTTGAAACAGCCAATCAGTTGGTATAAGTTCAACGGCAATCTGTATGAATATGACGTGGTGACGGACAAATGGATCACAATCGGCTCCTCGTCTCGCCTCGCGCGCGCTGGCGCACAGGTTGTGCCTACGTCCACGGGCACATTCTATATAGGTGGCGAACTGAAACCTGCGCTTCGCACGCCACAAATCGTCATCATCAGTAAGGAACCATTGTAAGACCTTTGAGGAATATCTTTAAGAATAGAAGAGAGTACGCTTAAATGTGTGCTCTCTTTTTGTTTGTATCTTTGTGAAAAAACATATCAACATGTCTTGTTTTGTCATATCCTTGCCGTATCTTTGCCAACGTAATGAAGACGTGAGGCAAAATAAGCCTCGTGGAAAGGAAAAACAAGAGGAATCCGCAAGATTTCTTGCGAAAAGCTTGGAGGAATGGAAAAAGTTCCCTAACTTAGCCGATGCTTAGTGGCTGGGAGCGTACGGAAACCGCGGCTCGAAGTCGCCATGGCACGGATAAGCAAGACAATCTTGTTGACACGGGCAAACGGAGACGGTTCTGTAAGTTGAAGTCTGGTAAACGTAAACTGAGTAGAAAGACCGAGAATTTGTTTGAGCGGGTTGACACCGTCATATGGTGTGGATTCCTCTTTCATGTTTTCTTTTCTACAAAGGTTTTACCAGAGCCTAACTTACAAGAAAAGGTGGGAGAAGGGTTCACGCCATTTTTACCATTTGTTGCTTTAAATAAAGTATATATATCACTATGGTTGAATTTTCACATTTTGACATTGAAAGAACGAGAAGAACATCGCGTAAATGGCTTTCTTGTTTGACTATCTTCGTCATTATTGTTATAATGCCATTCTTGAGCTCTTGTTCTAAAGAGGATAGAACATGGATTAAAACCGAAGATGGGTATTTCTTTTATGGCAAGAACTTCAAAGAAAAATCAACTTACACTTGGTCGGGCGAATCGAGAGGTATAACAATACATGGTAAAGGTGTCTTGACACGGTACTATGAAAATGGAATGAAAAATAGTCAAAAAGTAGATGCCTTCTATGGAGTCTTAAATCATAATGACTATACTGCGACACCAGAAGGAAATTTTATAGGAGAGGTAAAAGACAATAAGCCAAACGGCTTTGGCGTGCTTATTTCTGATAATGGCAAGGATGCTGTTATTGGTCATTTTGATGAAGGAAAGCCGTACGGTTTTTGCACATTATATGAGAATGATGAGCTCCGCTACAGGGGATATATGGACGATGGCAAATACAATGGCATGGGAATGAAGATCCAAGACGGAAATGTCATTATGGGAGATTGGGATAACGGAGAAATCGCCCAGAGTTTTATCTCTCAGGCTAAGGAAGAGGCTGGGAGATTGAAGGATCGAGTCTTTCATGAAGCCAATGCAACCCAAAAACAAACATCCGATGTTGGCGATGTGTATCTTAATGGAAAAGAGGTGTTCTTGGACTCGCTGACACAGCAATTGGCCAATTATATGCAAATATGCGCCGACAAAACGGTTGAAGATCGGACGGACTGGCTTTCAATTCAGCCGTTTAGAATGTTTTGGCAATGTGTCTTTACAAAGAAATCTAAAAGGATTGAAAGTTGGATGAATGCTTTCGAGGCTCACGGATTGTCTAAGATTCATATAGAGGAATTTATTAATGCAAAGATTCGGCAGTATAATAAGCTCAATCCTGAAGATAAACTGTCTTTAGTTAAACTTGGGCAACTTCACTCTGATGATATCATTACTGATTCAGTATTTAAGAACATTAATGACCGCGAGTACTCGGGGTGGGGAGATAATCTTTGGTTTGAGCAACTGTTGGTATGTTTGGTTTGGCTTATTATTACTATAGTAACAATGGGCGGTTTCGCTCCTGCCTGGCCTTTTTGTCAACTGATAGGCGCGGCAGTCTCCATAGTATGGCTTATAATATCGTTATTCAATGGAGATATGGAAACAGATATTGTTAATGGAGTAATTGACAATTATGTCAATTTCTTGTCCAATTCAAATTTAGAAGGTCAAATATTTATATAGTATAGTTGTGGTATGAGGAAGATTATTATTGCATTTTTGGCTATGACAATGGTATCATGCTCTCAAATTGCGCGAAAGATAGGAGGTCAAGCGGCAAAGGAAAGTGAGGAAGCTATTGTCAAAGACATGACTAAAGAAGGGACCGAGCATGCGTTAAAAAAGAGTATCGGTAAGGATGTTCAAAAATCCAGACTGTCAGAACTGAGAGGCGCGTTTGGAGATGCTGCTAAAAATGCTGGTAGATATGTTGCTAAGACGACAACGCGCATAATTGTGTCTCCTAAAAATCAATTCATCTCAAAATCTCAGTATCTTAAATGGTTAACAGCCAATACAGGTGTAATGATAAGAAAAACAGGAGTTAAAGACGCTAAGGTGTTGAGAGAAAATATGTTGGCAGTCATGGGAGAGAAAGGTAGGTTCGCTAAAAACACATTGAAGAATGGTAATCAAGCCCATCACATTATAGGTAACGAAACTCCTGTGGCAGCTTCAAAACTGAAGCAATTCGGAATAGACATAAATGATCCGATGAACGGCATTTTCTTGCCATCATCGAATAGAAGTGGCTTAAGAGGAGTCGTTCATAGAGGTGGTCATACAAGAAACTACTATGACTATGTAGAGCAGATGTTTTCACAGTGTAAGAGCAAAAATGATTGCTATGAGGTCTTAGACAAAATAAAGTCAGACTTGTATAAAGGTAACATAAAATTATACAATGAGGGAACAAACAAGGTTAACAGAACATTTAGAACCGCAGCATAATGAAAATATTCAGATTATATAGTCCTAATCGCGATTTCAGGACTATAGCGTATGGTGAAACACCACTGATGTCCTTGTTGGAAGATGTCAATGGGTGTGACTACGACTATATACAGCGTTTCGATTATCATTGGGATTGCAATGACAAGCCTATTTGCGATTGTCCTTTCTTAATGGGCTGTATTCCAGTTATTAGAAAAGCTGCAATCACAAAAATACACACTGTTTTCCCCGAAAATTTGGTTCAGTCTATTGACATTAATGTAGAAGGAGAACTTTTTGAAATCATATTGGCAAAGGAAATCCTTACAGACGCACTAAATGAGTCAAAGTCATTAATAAATCGTTTTTCTGACGGAAGGATAATGAGCATAGACAAGTATGTGTTTAAGAAAAGAAAGACATACCCGTCGATTTTCAAAATCGGTCAGTTGCAAACTTTCACCTTTATTACGAACCAATTTTATGAGGTGTTTTCAGATGCTAATTTAACGGGCATAGCGATGGAGGAGTGTGACATTAAATCAATTTGGTCGTTTTAACGCAATAACACTCTTGTTTTGAATAAAATAACTAAATAGCATGGAGGGCAAGCGATGGATACCATTGCCTTGGCAGTTGTTTGAATGACGTTTGCCACCTTTCAAGTTTTAGGAGCGGCGGAGACAAAAACGTCTCTGCCGCTTTTTTTGTTCGTTACCCCAATGTCTATTTCCTGAACAGCGACAAGGCGTAGAGTGGCAATATAGTTATCAGAATATCCAAATCCGAGAAATAATCTGCGCTAAAATATTCAAATCCGAGAAATAATGAGATGGTGGAGACAAATAACTTACAGGAAAAATTGTTCT
>DAIOUH010000064.1:0-14539 GCA_036751585.1 Prevotella sp.
TATGCCTCAAACTCGCCCTTGCCTTGCACGCACCGTTGCCACCAAGCCTTGATGAAACCGCAACCATAGCCCATCAACTGCGTGAACGCGGCACGTATGGACAGCAGACCTATGCGGACGCTGTGGTTGCGAAGGCTTGAGTCGACGCAAATGAGAGCGGAATAGAGCACGAGTGGCAGCAGGGCCACGATGCTGACCGTGTAGCCACGCGATTGGCCACAGGCTTCGCCGGCGATGACACTAACCACGAAGAGGGCAAGGAGGAAGAGCACGCCCACCGTGAACACCATGGGCATGAGGTGGACGAGCTTTAGGCTCTCGGGATATTTCTTGTAAAGGTTGATGCGCGCTATGCCGCTGTTGAACACTTGCCGCCAAAACTTGCGGAAGTCTGTGCGCCGCTTGTGGTAGACCCACGCGCCGGGGAAGAGGCGGCAGCGGCACCCTGCCTTGAAGATGCGTATGGAGAAATCGATGTCCTCGCCGAAGCGCATCTTGGAGAAACCACCGAGCTTATTGTATACGTCGCGACGCACGCCCATGTTGAACGAGCGCGGATAAAACTTGTCGAGCTTCTTCTTGCCGCCGCGTATGCCGCCCGTGGTGAAGAAGCTCGTCATGGAATAGGATATGGCCTTTTGGGTCGGCGTGAACGAGTCGGCGGCACGGTCTGGTCCGCCAAAAGCCTCGCACGGCTCCCGTCGCAACTCCTCGTCCACTGCCTGGAGATAACCCTCCGGCACCACGACATCTGAATCGAGGATGAGCACGTAGTCGCCCGAGGCGCGCTCCACGCCATAGTTGCGGCTCTGGCCAGGACCGCTGTTAGGTTTCATGAAATACCTTATCGCCAATTGGCCAGTGTATTTGTCGCAAACTTGCTTGCAAGGGGTGGCGGAGCCATCCTCCACTATTATCACCTCAAAGTCGTTACAGGTCTGTCGCGTCAGACTGTCCAAGAGCTCATCCACCTCGTCGGGACGATTGTAAACGGGAACGATAATGCTGTATTTCATTGTCATTTATATATAAAAAAACGTCCGCAAACACATGGTTACTGTGGCTGCGGACGGTTTCAATATTAAATATAATAAGATGTGACTATCTATTACTTCTTCTCAGTCACGCGACCAACATAGCTGCCATCCTCCGTGTTGACAGTGATGAGGTCACCCTCGTTGATGAAGAGAGGCACGCGAATCTCGGCGCCAGTCTCCAATGTGGCGGGCTTAGTGGCGTTTGTGGCAGTGTTGCCCTTCACGCCCGGCTCAGAGTGAGCCACCACGAGATTGGTCTTAGGAGGCATCTCGGCAGAGAGAATGGCACCGTCGTCGGCAGAGAGCTGCACGTCAACGACATCGCCTTCCTTCATGAACTCACCGCCAGTGATGAGGTCGCGGCTGATAGGGAACTGCTCGAAAGTCTCCTGGTTCATGAAGATGCAACCTGTGGGATCCTCGTAAAGATACTGATATGGACGATGCTCCACGCGAACGTCGTCGAGCTTGAAACCAACCTGGAACGTGCGATCCAGCACACGGCCATCGGCAACATTCTTCAGCTTAGTGTTCATAACGGTATTGCCCTTACCGGGTTTACGGTGCTCAAACCAGATGCACTTCCAAATGCCACCATCCATGCGGATGCAAGTGCCTTTCTTGATTTCCTGTGAATTAATCATGGTAATTGTATGTTTACTATATTATTATGCGTTGAAAGCGAGTGCAAAGTTACTAAGAAATCAGAAAAAAACATCGAAAAATGACATAATTCTTTGTCAATTCGAATTTTATAAGTAATTTTGCATCCCGAAAGGGTTCAATTTGCCCTTGAAGCAACAAAAGATAACAATTAAATTACGAATAAAAGATGAAAAGAACATTTCAGCCTCACAACCGCCGCCGTGTGAACAAGCATGGCTTCCGTGAGCGTATGGCCACAAAGAACGGCCGTCGCGTTTTGGCTTCTCGTCGTGCTCGTGGCCGCAAGAAGCTCACTGTTTCTGATGAGAACCACGGAAAGTAAGCTTTCTCACAACGTCAGCACGCAGCAAAAGGCAGGCAAAGGTATATCCTTGCCTGCCTTTTGCGTTGAATGGCGACTAATGGGAAACATGAAACCTTGAAAGAGAGAAAAAAACGCATTTTCTTTTGCTTTCCAGCCTTTTTATTTACCTTTGCATAATATAGGCCGTACCGCGGCTCACACCAAATAGCAACCGATGTCGATTAAAGAGTTTATAGGCAAATTCAAGAGCAAGATGCTTTGGGGCAACCTCATGGCGATGGCGATGGTCATCGTGGCTCTTGCCATTGGATTCAAGTTTGCCGTTGACATCTACACCCACCACGGTGAAGCTGTCACCATCCCCAACCTTACCCACAAGACTTTTGAGAACTCCGAGGAAGTGCTCTCGCAGCTCGGCCTCAACATTGAGGTGAGCGACACCGGCTACATCAAGACGCTGCCGCCAGGATGCATACTTGAGCAATATCCAGCCCCAGGAGAGCGCGTGAAGCCCGGGCGCACGGTGTTTGTCACCATCAACGCCACCCACACGCCCACAATAGCGCTGCCCGATGTGATAGACAACTGCTCGCTGCGCGAGGCAATGGCCAAGCTCACGGCCATGGGATTCAAGCTCAGCCCGCCACAGTTTGTGCCAGGCGAGAAAGACTGGGTGTACGGCATACTTGTCAACGGCAGGCACGTGGCTTATGGCGACCGCATACCCGTGGACGCGCGGCTCGTGATACAGGCTGGCAACGGCATGCGAAACGAGAGCGACTCGGTGGACTACGTGGATCCGGAGCTCAACTCGCCCGACAACGGCGAGGGCGACGTGGACGAATTCCAGGAGGTGAGCCCGTCGGAGGAAGAGGAACACGCCAAGAAGAAAGAGGAGCCCGAGAAGGATCCTTTCACGCCCGTGGAATAAAACATCAAGGACGAGAACAATGACCGACGATTTGATTATAGACGACATAGAGGAATTGCAAGACGACACCACGCAGGATGAGCCAGGGCAGTTTGAGCACTGGCGCATGACGGTGGACGCAGGGCAGCAACCGGTGAGGATAGACAAGTTTCTCGCCGAGCACATGCAGCACTCCTCGCGCAATCGCATACAGACGGCAGCCAGCGCGGGATGCATTCAGGTGAACGGGAAGCCCGTGAAGAGCAACTACAAGGTGCGCCCCGAGGATGTCATCACGCTCATGCTCGACCACCCCAAGCACGACTCCACCATCCAGGCGGAGGACATACCGCTCGACATAGTTTATGAGGACGACGACGTGCTCGTGGTGAACAAGCCTGCCGGAATGGTGGTGCACCCGGGTGCGGGCAACTTCAACGGCACGCTCATCAACGCCGTGGCATGGCACCTGCGCGACTTGAAGACATTCAACGCCAACGACCCTGCCGTGGGGCTTGTGCACCGCATAGACAAGGACACGAGCGGACTGCTCGTGGTGGCGAAGACAGCCGACGCGAAGACATCGCTCGGGAAGCAGTTTTTCCACAAGACCACGCACCGCGCCTACAACGCCCTCGTGTGGGGAAACCTTCAAGAAGACTCCGGACGGATAGAGGGCAACATAGCCCGTGACCCCAAGGACAGGTTGCGCATGAAAGTGTTCGCGCCCGACTCGGGCATAGGCAAGCCCGCCGTGACACACTGGCGAGTGTTGGAACGCTTCGGCTACACCACGCTCGTGGAATGCGTGCTGGAGACAGGGCGAACCCACCAGATACGCGCCCACATGAAAGAGATAGGACATCCGTTGTTTGGCGACGAGAGGTATGGCGGCATGGAGATTCTATGGGGACAACGCAGCTCCTCATACAAGGCTTTCATACACAACTGTTTCGAGTTGTGCCCAAGGCAGGCGCTGCACGCCAAGACCCTCGGGTTCGTACATCCACGCACGGGCAAGGAGATGGACTTCGACTCGCAGTGGCCCGAAGATTTTGAGGCATTGATAGATAAATGGAGAAAGTATATTAACAGCAAATGGAAAATTTAAAAAGAAACATTGCCATCGTCTGCGGTGGCGATTCATCAGAGCACGACGTTTCGCTGCGCTCAGCACAGGGACTTTACTCCTTTTTCGACAAGGAGCGTTATAATATCTACTTGGTTGACATCAAGGGTACCAACTGGCACGTCAGTTTCGACAATGGCAACGTGGCTCCCATCGACAAGAGCGACTTCTCGTTCATCGGCGAGGACGGCAAGGCCGTGGTGTTCGACTACGCTTATATCACCATACACGGTCAGCCAGGCGAGAACGGCATGATGCAGGGCTATTTCGACCTTATCCACCTGCCCTACTCCACCTCTGGCGTTCTGGTGGAGGCCATGACTTTCAACAAGTTTGTGCTCAACAACTACTTGCGCGGCTTTGGCGTGAACGTAGCCGACAGCATACTCCTTCGCCGCGACGAGGATTACGACCCTGCCGCCATTGAGAAGCGGTTGGGCATGCCATGCTTCGTGAAACCAGCTGCCGACGGTTCCAGTTTCGGCGTGAGCAAGGTGAAGAACGCCGACCAGCTCGCCCCTGCCTTGCGCGTGGCGTTCATGGAAAGCAACGAGGCAATGGTTGAGAGCTATCTCAAGGGCACGGAGATTTCACAAGGCGTATACAAGACAAAGAACAAGAGCGTGGTGCTGCCAGCCACCGAGGTGGTTTCGGAAGATGAGTTCTTCGACTACGACGCCAAGTACAACGGCAAGGTAAGGGAAATCACCCCGGCGCGCCTGTCACCCGAGACGGCAAAGGCCGTGGCAGCGGAGACAAGCCGCATATACGACATCCTGCACGCCAATGGCATCATCCGTATCGACTATATCATCACCAAGGACGCCGATGGCAAAGACAAGGTGAACATGCTTGAGATCAACACCACGCCTGGCATGACCGCCACGAGCTTCATACCTCAGCAGGTGCGCGCCGCTGGTCTCGACATAAAGGACGTGCTCACCGACATCGTGGAGAACCAGTTCGCATAATCAGTATACAAGGCTATGGATATTCGGCAATTATACGCTATATACGAAAAGTGCCCGCTGGTGACGACCGACAGTCGTCAATGTCCAGCAGGCAGCATTTTCATCGCGCTCAAGGGCGCGTCGTTCGATGGAAATAAGTTCGCGGCAATGGCTTTGGAAAAAGGTTGTGCCCATGCCGTGGTCGATGAGAAAGAATATTGCGTAGAGGGCGATGACCGATACATTCTCGTGGATGATTGCCTCACCACCTTCAAGGAGCTGGCTCGCGAGCATCGCCGGCAGTTCAACATTCCCGTGGTTGGCATCACGGGAACCAATGGCAAGACCACGACAAAGGAACTTGTCTCGGCTGTCCTCGCGGAGAAATACGACGTGATGCATACCGAGGGCAACTTCAACAACGACGTTGGCGTGCCAAAGACGTTGCTGCGCCTCAACAAGGAGCATGAGATTGCCGTCGTGGAAATGGGGGCGTCGCATCCTGGTGACATCAAGAAGCTCGTTGAGTATGTGGAACCTACGTGCGGATTGATAACCAATGTTGGCAGGGCTCACCTTCAAGGGTTCGGCTCTTTCGAGGGCGTGAAGAAGACCAAGGGCGAGCTCTACGACTTCTTGAAGGCCAACAATGGCTTGGTGTTCCTGAACACCGCAAACGACAATCTCGTGGAGATGGCACGCGAGCGTGAGCTCGACCGTATCGTCAGCTATGGCACAGACGGCACCGCCGAGGTTCAAGGCAAGGTGACGGCAGCCGACCCGTTTATCACCATCGAATGGCGATGCGGCGGCGATGGCGAGTCCATTCCGGTTGCCTTGAACGAATGGCATGAGGTGAAGACCAAGCTCATTGGCTCTTACAACCTCGACAACGTGCTCGCGGCAGTCACCGTGGGACTGCATTTCGGGGTTAGTGCCCAGCAGGTCTGCCATGCCATAGAAAGCTATGAGCCTACCAACAACCGCTCTGAGCTCGTGAAGACTGACAGCAACACCCTTATCGTGGATGCCTACAACGCCAACCCCACAAGCATGGCGGCTGCTCTCGACAGCTTCGGGCAGATTGCCACGCCATTGCCAAAGATGGCCATACTCGGCGACATGAAGGAGCTCGGCGAAGTGAGCGAGAGCGAGCACCAGAAGGTGGTTGACAACTTGAAAGCCAAGGGGCTCAACGACGTGTGGCTCGTTGGCGAGGAGTTTGGCAAGACGCAATGCGACTTCCGTAAATATAATAATGTGGAAGAAGTTAAAAAGGCCATTGCCGACAACAAGCCTTCCGGCAAATGCATCCTCATAAAAGGCAGCAACAGCACAAAGCTCTTTGAGTTGCCGAAATTGCTATAATCTTGAAAACATGATACTGCAAAAGCTCCTTGGCTTCGACGCCAAGACCATGCGCAAACGTACTGAAGTGGTGGCAGGTGCCACCACTTTTCTCACGATGTGCTACATTCTCGCCGTAAACCCAACCATTCTCAGTGTCACGGGGATGGATCGTGGCGCGCTGTTCACAGCCACGGCGGTGGCCTCGGCCATAGCCACATTGCTGCTTGCCTTCATGGCAAAGCTGCCTTTCGCGCAAGCGCCAAGCATGGGTTTGAACGCGTTTTTCGCCTACACGCTCTGCCAGGCAATGGGCTACTCTTGGCAACAGTCGCTTGCCATAATGCTCGTGGAGGGCATCATCTTCCTGCTCATCACGTTTATCAACGTGCGCGAGGCCATACTCAACGCCATACCAGAGAACTTGCGATATGCCATTTCCGTGGGCATAGGCATGTTTATCGCGTTTATCGGCTTGAAAAACGCTGACATCATCGTGTCATCACCTGCCACGTTCGTTACGCTCGGCAAGTTCACGCCCGGGGCGATATTGGGTGTCATAGCCATATTGCTGAGCGGCATTCTCATGGCAAGGAGGGTGAAAGGAGCGCTTTTCGTCAGCATCATTGCCACTACCATAATCGGGATTCCGCTTGGCGTGACACAGATTCCAAGCCATTGGTCACCTGTTTCCATGCCGCAAAGCCTATCGCCAATATTCTGCCAGTTCGACTTTTCCGGCATCATCAACTTTCGCACGCTGATGGTGGTCATCTCCTTGCTGTTGGTAAACATCTTCGACACCGTGGGCACGCTCGTAGGCCTCGCTTACAAGACCAACATCGTGCGGCCTGACGGAACAATCCCCAATATCAAGGAAGCCATGATGAGCGACGCCATCGGCACCACCTGCGGCGCGTTTCTCGGCTCCAGCACGCTGACCACCTATGTGGAGAGCGCGTCGGGTATTGCTGAAGGAGGACGCAGCGGCCTGACGTCTTTCATCACCGGCATCCTCTTCATCTTCGCCCTATTCCTCTCACCTTTGTTCCTGCTCATTCCGAGCGCGGCAACAAGCGGCGCCTTGGTGTTGGTTGGCGTCCTGATGCTCGACTCGGTGAAGCGCCTCAACCTCTCTGACGTGAGTGAGGCTTTCCCCGCGTTTATCACGATGATAACCATGGTGCTCTGCTATTCCATCGCCGATGGCATCTGCCTTGGCATATTGAGCTACGTCGTACTGAAGCTATGCACAGGCAAATGGAGACAGGTTAATGTAACACTGATTATCCTTAGCCTTATCTTCATCGCCAACTTCATATTCGGATAATAAACACCTACCGGCTTTTAAGGTTCAATTCCACGATAACGCCTTTATGGTCGGTAGGCCAAGTGCCTATTGGCTTGACGATTGGCTCGCCAGGCAAATCGGCAATGGCTTTGCTTCGACAGACGCAACTGTCTGGGCCGAAAACTTTTGCAGAGACCGCTTGCAAGCCCTTGCCCTTATAAAAGACAAAGTCTATTCTGTCACGCTCGTCGGCCTTTGGCGCCCACGTGATCTTTTCGCTTGGCACGGCGGCATTATATGAAGGATAAGTGAATCCGGGGAAGCGCAACACGTCTGGGTGCAGCTCCCGATAAGCGTCCTTAAAACCAGAATCCGTAAGCAATTTCGTAACCGTCCAAGGCACCACGAAACCATGATGGTCGTAGAGCTGCGCCGTGCTTGCCGTCCAGTCTTGCCATGACGGTTCATTGAAGTCGCCACCAATTATGACGACCTCGCCTGCTTCAATATCATGGCGCGCCTCATTGAGAAACACGCGTATGGCATCGTCACGCCACGACTGGTCGTTGAGCGTCAGCAGCTCTTTCACCGTTGACGGAGGCGTGACCTCTTTCCAAGTGCTCCCGTCATAACCGCGCACATTGTAATAGGCATCGTTAAGGTAATCGAGGTGCGCGGTATAAACATTTACCTTCCTGCCGTCCACCGTGGCGGTCAGCTTGTGTATCGTTCCATGGTCACAATTGTGAGGAAAGACAACCAGCGAATCCTCAATGGGATAGCGACTCAGCAATCCCGTGTCATAACTCTTGAAAGAATAGTATCGCATTCCCTTTTGCCGCAACGACTTGCACAACCGCGCAGTGAAGTTAGTGTCATGATAGTTTCTCACTTCACTCAGCGTGACAAAGTCGGGACGCAATCTTGCTATCTCATCCACGATAGCCTCGTATCCACCTTTCACCATGGTTCCTTCTTGCCAGATATTCCATTGCAGCACGGTTATCTTTCGTGCGCCTACTGGCAAAAGCGAGAGCGTGAACAGGATGATAGACATTAGTTTCTTCATAACAAAATACCTTAATTTAATTTGATTTTAGGATTTGGAATAGCCATCTCTAATACAAGTACTATTCCTGTAAGCACAACTCTAAGAACTTATCGCAGAGCTGATATACGCCATCTTCCTGCGTAATGAAATCCCTTTCAAGCAATGCCTTGACAGCTCCTTGCACGGAACTTGCCCCCAAATGGTATTTACGCAGAAAGTCCTGTGACATCAAAGAAGACGGATTTTTCTCTTTGGCTATTGCCACAAGCACTTGTTTCTGCTTGGCTGTCAACTGGTACAACAACGCTTGATAAGCAAACCGATGCTGCGCGAGGATATTATCTATTGCCGTCTTCACGTCTTCTATCGACAAACATCGCTGGTCTGAGATTGAGGTGTAGAGGATATTCAGGACATACTGGACATACCATGTTATGCCATCAAAATGATGGTATAAATAGCCGAACGCATCTTTAACTATCTCCTTGTTGTTTTTGGCAAGATGGTGATTGGCAAACTCCAAATAGGTTTGCTCATCAATCGCGTCAAGTCCCATAATACTCGAACTATTATAGAACGGACGCGACTGGGAGGCAAACATCAATGCCATCATGTGACGCTTGGAACCAGAAAATACAAAAGTGGTATTATGGCAGTTTTGTATTCGCTTGCGCAACGTTGCCTCAACCGTCTTTTCCGGATAATTGGCTATTGTTTGGAACTCATCTATTGCCACAAGACAAGGCTTGTCAGCACGCTCAAGATAAGTGAAAATCTCATCAAGTGTAACGTCTGGACTTTGAATGTCTCCGATGCCTACGCTCCATTCCGGATTACCATTGATGTCGAAGGATATGGTCGATTTAATAGACTGGAGCATATTGATAAAGAATTCCCAAACTTTTTTGCCTTTCGGTTTCAACGCCGCAAGAATTCCCTTACCTAATGTATAGACAAACTCACCTAAATTCTTGGTATCGTAAATATCAATGTATATGCAATGGTATTGCTCTCTAATCGGCTTCTGCTGAAAGCAATTAAATATCAATCCCGACTTGCCCAAACGCCGTGGCGCAATCAGTGCCACATTGCACCGATTGGTCAGATGACGGGTAAGCAGGGCCGTTTCCTTAACCCTGTCACAGAAATATTCTGGTGACAAATAGCCTTCTATAATAAAAGGATTGGCTTGTACCATTGGCTCTTACATCATTATGTATTTAACGTAACGAAGATTTCATAATGCGGGAACGGCACCTGTTATCCTTTCCGCTTGGCGTCTATCATGCTCTTCAAGCCGTCGCTGTAGTCGGATACCACTTGTCGGACGAACATCTTGTCGCTGTCGCACACCGCCTGGAAGTCGTCCTCGGTGAGAACCTTCGATGAACGCCTGCCGTTGAAATAGGTGAGAGGCATCAAAGCCCGCTCATCATAATCCTTGCCATTGACCTTCATGCACTGCGCTGCGAAAGAGGAGTTCAACGCCACTGTAGGCACGAAAGTCTCAACGGGGCGATAACTCGTGCTAAAATAATTCCTCAAATGCACGTTCTCGTCCCACTCCCTCACTATGAGGTTTCCCATCTCTCGGGTGATAGCCCACGATGTGCCTCCTTTATATAATGTATAGGTCTTAAGCGGACAATGTATGCGTAAAGTCTTATGGACATGACTGCCCGACAATAGCCGGCAGGCAAGCTTGCGAACCTTGCCCTTGAACGAGCCGCTTGCCCATGGGCGGTCATTGAACAGTTGGAAGTCAGTATACTTGTATGCCACCCTGCCCATGCCTGGCATTGCCACGCCAGAGAGAACCTGTCTGCCACCCAAGCCAGTGAAATAGTCCTCTATGCGCTCGTTGCTCCACAAAGGGTAGTCAAGACCGTCTATCGCCACGAGGTAATCAGCCCCACAGGAAAGAGCCTCGCGAATCAGCCGCACCTGAGCCCTCACTTCATTGAGACCGCCAGCGAATGTTCTTATCCTGCGAGTGAGGAAATGAACATTCTCGCCATGCACCTGACGCGTAAAGCGTTGCAGGTCACGGCTGCTATCCACGTGTATGTAAAATTCAGCGTCAGCAGGAAGACTGCTTACGAGATCGCGCAAATGACATGCGTCTTTCTGTACGTTAATCAAAAAAGCGAGTTTCATAATCGTATCAATTAATCCTGATTCCTTTGGCAAAAATACGAATAATCTTTCAAACTTTGATAATCATCCACGTAAATAATCCACATAAAACCATTTCTCGCGCTTGATTTGTTAATAATATATAAACAAACGTAATCCACTGACCCACAATATCAAATTACTCATCATATATCCGTACCTTTGCACACCGGATTGAGACGGCACTCTTAGAACCGTCGCAGCATAGGCGTGTTAATAGTGGCGCGTAAGGCCATGCGTCACAGTTAGTGAATCGCCCATGCGTTCAGGGTTAAAGCCATGGATGGTCTCTTTTAGACTGGAGGCACCGCGAGGCCCCTGTTCATCTGCTACAATTATTAAACATTCATTTTTATTATTCATTCAGTTCAAAAAATGGACACATTAAGTTACAAGACTGTCTCCGCCAACAAGGAGACGGCAAAGAAGGAGTGGGTCGTCGTGGATGCCACCGACCAGATTGTGGGCCGTCTGTGCTCTAAGGTCGCTAAGCTGCTCCGCGGCAAATACAAGCCCAGCTTCACACCTCACGTAGACTGCGGTGACAACGTCATCATCATCAACGCAGCCAAGGTTGTCTTCTCTGGCAAGAAGGAGACTGACAAGATTTACACGCGCTATACTGGTTATCCAGGCGGCCAGCGTTTCAACACGCCTGCCGACCTGCGCACACGTCCAAACGGCATCGATAAGATGCTGCGCCACGCCATCAAGGGCATGCTGCCGAAGGGTCCCCTCGGTCGCTCACTCATGGACAACGTTTACATCTTCGAGGGCGCTGAGCACGACAAGGCTGCCCAGAAGCCAAAGAACATCGACATTAACCAGTATAAATAATCATTAGAGATGGAAGTTATCAACGCAATCGGCCGCCGCAAGAGCGCCGTAGCCCGCGTTTACCTCACAGAGGGTACCGGTAAGATCACAATCAATAAAGAAGATATAGAGAAGTATTTCCCATCAGCCATTCTCCGCTACGTGGTGAAGCAGCCTCTGCAGCTGCTTGAGGTCGCTGAGAAATACGACATCAAGGCCAACCTCGACGGTGGTGGTTACACAGGCCAGAGCCAGGCTCTGCGTCTCGCCATCGCCCGCGCCCTGGTGAAGATTAACGCAGAAGACAAGAAGAACCTCAAGGACAACGGCTTCCTCACACGCGACAGCCGTGCCGTTGAGCGTAAGAAGCCAGGTCAGCCAAAGGCTCGCCGTCGCTTCCAGTTCAGTAAGCGTTAATCCGCGGTTTAGCATCCAAACAGGCAGGATCCTCAGGGCTACCTGCCTGCTGGTTCTAATCAATGAGATAGAATTAACAAGGAAAGTAAACAATTTTAAAACAAGAACACAAAAATGTCAAGAACAACATTCGAACAGCTGCTTCAGGCTGGTTGCCACTTTGGTCACCTGAAACGCAAGTGGAATCCCGCAATGGCTCCTTATATCTTCATGGAGCGCAACGGCATTCATATCATCGACCTCAACAAGACCGTAGCCAAGATTGACGAGGCCGCAGAGGCTCTCAAGGCTATCGCAAAGAGCGGTCGCAAGATTCTCTTCGTGGCCACAAAGAAGCAGGCCAAGGACGTGGTTGCCGAGAAGGCAGCAAGCGTCAACATGCCTTACGTCATCGAGCGCTGGCCAGGTGGCATGCTCACCAACTTCCCCACAATCCGCAAGGCAGTGAAGAAGATGGCCAACATCGACAAGATGATGAACGATGGCACATTCTCTAACCTCTCTAAGCGCGAGCTGCTGCAGATCAACCGCCAGCGCGCCAAGTTGGAGAAGAACCTCGGTTCTATCGCCGACCTCAACCGTCTGCCTTCAGCTCTCTTCGTGGTTGACGTGCTGAAGGAGCACATCGCCGTGAAGGAGGCCAACCGCCTGGGCATCCCCGTGTTCGGTATCGTTGACACCAACTCTGACCCACGCAACATCGACTACGTGATTCCTGCAAACGACGACGCCAAGGACTCTGTTGAGACCATTCTCGACGCTTGCTGCGCAGCTATCGCAGAGGGCCTGGAGGAGCACAAGGCAGAGAAGGCTGACGACAAGGCCGCCGCTGAGCAGCCAGAAGAGGCTGCAGAGGGTCGCCGTCGCAACCGTCGCGCACGCCGTGAGGAGACTCCAGCAACTGAGGCTCCTAAGGCAGAAGAGGCAGCTCCAGCAGCTGAGTAAGACATCAACAACAAAATAGAAAACACAATTATGGCTGTTACAATTGAAGACATCAAGAAGCTGCGCGCCATGACCGGCGCCGGTATGAAGGACTGCAAAAAGGCCCTCGCCGAGGCTGATGGTGATATCGACAAGGCTGTGGAGCTCGTGCGCGAGCGTGGTTTGGCTATCGCCGCAAAGCGTTCCGACCGTACCACATCCAATGGTTGCGTTCTCGTGAAGAACGACAATGGCTTCGCCGCAATGATCGCATTGAAGTGCGAGACCGACTTCGTTGCCAACGGTGCCGACTATATCGCCCTGACACAGGAAATTCTCGACCTTGCCATCGCTGCAAAGGCTCACACTCTCGATGAGGTGAAGAACCTGCAGACGAAGGACGGCATCACGGTCGCAGAGGCTGTCACACGTCGCTCAGGCGTCGTGGGCGAGAAGATGGAGCTCGACGGCTACAACGTGCTTGAGGGCGACAACATCTCTGTATACGACCACATGCGTCGCCACACCCTGGCTACCATGGTTCAGCTCTCCGACGCTAACGAGGAGGCTGGCTACAAGGTTGCCATGCAGGTGGCTGCCATGAAGCCTGTGGCTCTCGACGAGGCAAGCGTTCCTCAGAACGTGAAGGACGAGGAGCTTCGCATCGCCATCGAGAAGACCAAGGAGGAGCAGGTTGAGCGCCAGGTGAATGTCGCCTTGAAGAAGGCTGGCATCAACGCCAACCTCGTTGACAGCGATGACCACATCGCAAGCAACGTGGCTAAGGGCTGGCTCACACAAGAGGAGGCCGACAAGGCTCAGCAAATCCGCAAGGAAGTGTCTGTCACCGCTGCCGCCAACCTTAAGGAGCAGATGATTCAGAACATCGCCAAGGGCCGCATGGCTAAGTTCTTCAAGGAGAGCTGCCTCGTGGACCAGGAGTTCCAGTTCGGCGACGAGGGTGCCAAGGAGAGCGTCTCTCAGTGGCTCAACAAGCAGGCTAAGGGTCTGAAGGTTTTGGCCTTCAAGCGCTTCTCTCTGTCTGGTGACTAAGCATAGACTTTAATCACGCATTATATGAAAAAAGCCGTCGGGAAATCATTTCCCGACGGCTTTTTTTGTGCCTCAGTCTTAAAGAATCAACCCATGCTATTTGGCAACAGGGACATAGCCACTCTCTTTCACCACATTTTGCCCGGAAGACGTGGTTAGGTATTTAAATAACTTGTATGCCGTGGAAGTCTTGTCTATGTCGGAGCGCACAGCCGCGTAAATTTCCGACACATAAGGATAGGTGTTGTTTGTAATAGTGGTCTTGTTTGGCTCAATACCGTTGACGCTTATGTTTTTCGCCCAAGTCTGCTCACCCTTTACCATAAGAGACATTCCCATGGCAACAGACAAGATTAGAGATTTTGCGTTCATTTTTCCTTCTTTTGGGTCAAAAAGGTAAACTTTCTTTCCCATATTATTGCTACTTTTGCGAATGAAAAGACATTCTCATGGCAGAAATCTCAAAAGA
>DAIOUH010000065.1:0-10484 GCA_036751585.1 Prevotella sp.
TTGGGCAGCGTGAGCTTGGAGAAGTCGAACTCAAACTCGGGCATACCCGTCTCCACGTCGTCGCGA
Organism: Prevotella sp.; assembly: GCA_036751585.1. GTDB lineage: Bacteria > Bacteroidota > Bacteroidia > Bacteroidales > Bacteroidaceae > Prevotella. The sequence continues at coordinate 67 of DAIOUH010000065.1, forward strand.
TACGGCACCTTGGCCTTGTCGACCCGCTCTATCTCCACCATGGCTATGCCCTGGGATAGCATGCCGAGCTCGCGAGCCGCTCCATAGCTGAGGTCGATGACACGCCCCTTGCGGTGAGGTCCTCGGTCGGTGACCCTCACGATGATGCTCTTGCCGTTGCGCAGGTTGGTCACCTTGAGGCGAGTGCCGAAAGCGTAAGTACGATGGGCACAGGTGAGGCTGTCGTGATGGATGCGCTCACCACTGGCAGAACGCGCTCCAGTGGCCCGTTTAGAGTAAAAAGAGGCCTTGCCTCTACGGGTTTGGGCACCCATAGAGGCAAAGCCTGCCACGAAAATCAAGATCGCCATTACCTTGATGGCGATGTTTTTATGATGTAAATATTCCACTCGTTTGACAAGACGGCGGCTAAAAAAGCCCCACCGTTGTTGTTTTATACTATGCCCTGCGCCATCATCGCGTTGGCCACCTTCATGAAGCCAGCCACGTTGGCACCGCGCACATAGTCGACATATCCGTCGGCTTGCCGTCCGTATCTCACGCACTGCTCATGGATGGAGTGCATGATGTAGTGGAGCTTCTCGTCCACCTCAGCCGCCGACCAATGCAGGCGCATGGAGTTTTGCGTCATCTCCAGTCCCGACGTTGCCACGCCACCGGCGTTTACAGCCTTGCCAGGGGCGAAGAGCGCCTTTGCCGCCACGAACTTCTCCACCGCCTCAGCGGTGCAGCCCATGTTGCTCACCTCAGCCACGCACAATGGATGGTTGGCGAGTATGCGGTCGGCATCGTCGCCGTTGAGCTCGTTCTGCGTGGCGCAGGTGAGATAGATGTCAGCTTTCTGCTCCCACGGCTTCTTGCCCGGGAAGAACTTGGAGCCCTTGAACTCCTCCTCATAAGGCTGGCACACGTCGTTGCCGCTGGCGCGAAGCTCAAGCATATACTCGTTTTTCTCGCCCGCGATGCCCTCAGGGTCGTAGATGTAGCCATCGGGTCCGCTTATGGTTATGACCTTGGCGCCAAGCTCGGTGGCCTTCTTCACGGCGCCCCACGCCACGTTGCCGAAGCCCGACAGGGCAATGGTCTTGCCCTTGATGTCGATGTCGTGGGTCTGCAACATCTGGTTGACGAAATAGAGCGCGCCGTAGCCCGTGGCCTCCGGACGGAGGATAGAGCCACCCCACTCCATGCCCTTGCCCGTGAGCACGCCTTGGAACTGGTGGGTCAGCTTCTTGTATTCGCCGAAGAGATAACCTATCTCCCTGCCGCCAACGCCGATGTCGCCAGCCGGCACGTCCTCGTCGGGGCCGATATATTTGTAAAGCTCCTGCATGAAGGCTTGGCAGAAACGCATCACCTCATTGGATGAGCGTCCACGGAGCGAGAAGTCGGCTCCGCCCTTGGCGCCACCCATGGGCAACGTGGTGAGCGCGTTCTTGAAAGTCTGCTCAAAGCCCAAGAACTTCATTATGCTAATGTTCACCGATGGGTGGAACCTCAAGCCGCCCTTGTAGGGGCCGATGGCTGAGTTGAACTGCACGCGATAACCCGTGTTGACATGAACCTCGCCCTTGTCGTCGACCCAAGGCACGCGAAACATATGTACGCGCTCAGGCTCGACGAGCCTCTCTATTATTTTCGCTTTCTCAAACTCCGGGTGCTGGTTGTAGACATCCTTTATGGAGATGAGCACTTCCTTTACCGCCTGCAAGAACTCCGGCTCATTGCTGTGTTTCCACTCAAGGCCTTTCAATACGTTTTCAACTTCCATAGTAGATTTGCATTAGATGACAAATTGTCTTGTTAGTGATGGCAAATTTAGCCTTTTTAGAGATACGTTCCAAATAAAACCCCTGATAATTTGTCTCGCAGCTTACATTTTGTACTATTTTAAGATATGACGACCGCGCCCAATTGCTTTTTCCCGTCCATCATCACGCGCAGCGGCTTCGGGAACCTGACGTGGCGCACGAGCGGCGTCTCCTGCACGGCTGGCATGGCGTCGAGCACGTCCTTGCGCACTATGCCACCATCGGGGCGGTTGGTGTCGATGGTGAAATAGCCCACGCCAAACGACGTGAGGTTCTGGAAGAAATGGGTGCCTTGGCTTGGGTCTACACGATAGCCCGGCAATGCCACCTCGGCTATGACGCGCGCCGCGCTGATGGCTGGCCACTTCACCGGCACGCCGAGCCACGGGTCGCTGCTGCCCCATCGCCCTGGGCCAATGAGGATGAACTGCTTGCCCTCGTCGAGGAAACGACGGTTTATCTTCTCAATGTCCATCGCCACCTGCGGGTTGTTGGCAGCCGAGAAGTTTTCGTCCCACTTGACATAGACCACGTCGCACACGTCGTCGGATATGCCGTGGCCAAGCGAGTTGGACGACTTCAACAGGCAGTCGGCATCAGGAATCGCCGCCACGTCCTCCACGAGTTCCTGCTTGGTGTCGACGATAGGACGTATTTGCAAGAGGCAGAAGTCGCCCGTGCGGTCGTCGTTGATGTTGCAAGCAAACTCTATCTCCACTGGCCGCCTCATGGCGTTGGCACCATATTTCATCGCCATCTGCATGAGTTGCGGCAATGGGAACACCCCCTGCTTGAGCACGCCGTCGAAGGATATGACCTTGCGCCCCACGTCGTAGAGACCCTCGCGGATGATTTGGTCATCGGGGTCGTAGGTCGAGGCTATATAGGTGAGCGCGCCGTCCTTGTAAGCCTCCTTCACGCGGAGCTTCTCGATGTTGAATCCGTCATCGACGCTGAAGTCGAGCTTCGCGTTCTGCGTGTCGAGGGCGTAGAAGCGCGTCTGCGTGTCGCGAAGGGCGATGTCCATGTCGGACATCTGCAGCACCTGGTCGGGATGATAGGGCGACACCCTCAGCGTCTGGCCACCGTCCACGATATACTTGCCCAAGCCCAAGGCGAGCGAGGCGATGCCGTCTTCCGACCGTTCCTCGCCAATGGGGTAATAGTTGAGCGAGCGTATCACGCCAGATATGTTGGGGTAATATCGCCCGCCGTATTCCTTTCCCACGACCTCCTGCATGATGACCGCCATCTTCTCCTCGTCGATGACATTGCTCGTGGCACTCATGTAAGCCTTGGAGTCGCGATAGAACACCGATGCGTAGACACCCTTTATCGCCGAGGCGAGGAGCGAGAGCATCTCCTGCCGGTCGTCGAGGCGCGGTATCATGTAGGTGGCGTAGATGCCGGCGAAGGGCTGGTAGTGGCTGTCCTCCAGGAGCGAGCTCGACCTTATGGCTATTGGCGCGTTGGTGGCGTTGAGGAAAGTGAAGAAGTCGGAGACGTATTGGCTTGGCAACTTGGCCTTTAGGAATCGCTCAAGGATGAGCTCGTCGGGCGCGTTGCTCAGGGCTATGGGATAGAGGTCGTTGAGCTCCATGAACTGGTCGAAGATGTCGGTGCAGAGCACCACCGTCTTGGGTATGCGCGTCGTGGCACCCTGAAACTGGTTCATCTCCGGGTGCGTCTTGATGATGTTGTCGAGGAAGGCGAGGCCACGGCCCTTGCCGCCGAGCGAGCCGTCGCCGATGCGCGCGAAGTGGGCGTAGCGGTCGAACTTGCCACGGTCGAACACAGCCACCACGCCGATGTTTTTCATGTGGCGGTATTGCACTATGGCATCGAAGATGATCTGTCGGTGCGCGTCCACGTCTTGCAGCTTGTGCCACGTGACCTGCTTCAAGAACTTGCTCACGGGGAAAATGGCGCGCGCGCAGAGCCATCGCGAGATATGGTTGCGCGAGATGTGGTAGAGCATGGAGTCGGACGGAATCTTGAAGATGTTGTCTTGCAACTGCTTCAGCGTGCTGACGCGCGCTATCTCCTTGTGGGTGTGCGGGTCGCGAAACACGAAGTCGCCGAAGCCCATGTGATCCTCCATGAGGTGTCGCAGCTCCACGGAGAGCATCTTCGAGTTCTTGTCCACGAAATGGAAGTGCTCGCGGTCAGCGCGATACTTGTTGGCGGTCTCAGAGCTCTCCATTATCAATGGCACATACTCGTCTTCCTTCCTTATGTCCTCAAGGAGCTTGAAGCCCGCCTCTGAGTCGCGCTTGCCCTGGAGCGGGAAGCGCACGTCGCTGATGACGCCGAGGCAGTTGTCCTTGTATCGCTCGTATATGCCCATGGCCTCCTCGTAGGTTCGGGCGAGCATCACCTTGGGGCGGCCCCTCATGCGCAGCGTGGCGGCGTGGGGGTTGAGCGCCTCGGTGGCGAAGTTGCGGCTCTGCTGGAGGATGTAGCCGTAGAGGTTGGGCAGGATGGACGAATAGAACCTCACGGAGTCCTCCACGAGGAGAATCATTTGCACGCCCGCCTCCTTGACATCGTGCTCGATGTTCATCTTGTCCTCGATGAGCTTGATGATGGAGAGGATGAGGTTGGTGTTGCCCAGCCAGCAAAACACGTAATCGAAGATGCTGAGGTCCTCGCGCTCCATGCGCCTCGTGATGCCATGCGAGAACGGCGTGAGCACCACGCAGTGGATCTCCGGGAACTTCATCTTGATGGCCCTTGCCACGGTGAAGGCGTCGCTGTCGGCATTGCCGGGCATGCATATCACGAGGTCCACGCTCGTGGAGGCAAGCACGCGCTCCGCCTCCTCAGTGGTAGACACCTTGGTGAACGTTGGCGGATAGCGCAAGCCGAGGGCCATGTACTCGTCGTAGATTTTCTCCTCCACGCGGCCATCGTCCTCAAGCATGAAAGCATCGTAGGGATTGGCCACGATGAGGACATTGTATATGCGACGCGTCATGATGTTGAGAAACGTCACGTCCTTCAATATGAATCTTGTCCACTCCTTGGGAATATTGCTCATAGCGGTAAAGTTCTTGGTTTTGTCGCAAAATTACGGCAATTCCGCAACATTAGGCAGGGAAAACAAGAAAAAAACGCTTGGCGACGCTTATTCCTTGGCTATTACGACATATTTGCTTAGTTTTGCAGCAAGAATGCTTGTCATAGACTGGAATAGACTATTATAGACAATGATAGACTATTATAGACTGGATAGACTATTATAGATAGACTGGATAGACTTATAAATATAAAAACACTATAAAAAAGGCACTATATATGTACCGCTTAATCATCGTCATAGCATCGTTTCTCTTCACTGCCGCCTTGCCATGCAAGGCGAACATGGACTTCGACTACCTGCGGCGCGTCTACGGTAACAGCAACAAGAAGAAGGAGACATGGCGCAACATCAAGGGCTATCTCGCTGGGCTTGACAAGGCCCTGCAAGACACCGCCCGATACAACGCCATGAAACGCGAGCGCATTGAAGCCCTGGAAAAGCGGCTCCACGCCACGCGCGCCCCACAAGAGCGCTTCAGGCTCATGATGACCCTGGAACGGGAATACAGCATCGTGAACTTCCCCACGGCGTTGAGCTATGCGCAAATGGCGAGACACGAGGCGGAGACTCTCGGCGACAGCCAGGCCTTCATGAAGGCACGCCTCAGGGAGGCCGCCCTGCTCATAAAGGGTGGATACTTCAAGGAGTGCACCGACATACTCAACGGCATCGACAAGGCGAGGCTGTCGAGGGAAAACCTGTTCAGGTATTACCAGACCACGTTTGACATGAACTATGAGGACGGCTTCGTGTTCCCCTGCAAGCGCGACGCCAACGACCCCTACTCCGTCGCCATGCGCGCGGCATACAACGCCATGGTGAAGGACTTCCCCGACAGCATATACGAGCACACGCGCATGATGATGGAATACCACTTCCACCTGCTCGACTACAAGACCGCCTACAAATATGCCCTGCGACTCGTGGCGGCAGGCACGCCAGGCACCGAGGAGCACGCCTACCAACTGGGCAACGTGGGCTACAACAAGATGGGCGCTGGAGAGTTTGTGGAAGCCGTGAGATACCTCACCGAGTCGGCGAAGGAGCAGATAAGGCTTGGCTCGACGGAATATCCCGTGATGCGCAAGCTCACCGAACTGCTCACCGTGCTCGACAGGAGCAAGGAAGCCTACCACTACAGCGAGGTTGGCATGGCCAACGCCAGGAGATACCAGAGTATGTATCGCGTGTATGAGGTGTCGCAGTTCTACCCATTGGTGCACGAAAGGATGTTCGGCATAATAAACTGCCAGCACAACGCCCTCGTGGTGGTGGTCGTGGTGCTCATAGCCTTGGCCATGATGCTCGCCGCCTGCTTCGTGTTCATAAGGAAGCAATATGTGAAGCTGCGGAAGAAAAACGCCCTCATTTCCCACATGAACCAGCAGCTCAACGAGGCAAACAACATCAAGATAAGCGTGCTGGGCAACATGGTGGCGCAACTGGCTGCCACGAAGAAAGGCACGGGCGAGTTTCTGAAGAAGCTGAGCCGACAGCTCACCGTGGGCAACATAACCGAGGCAAGGGAGATGACACAGAAAAGGCAGACGCGCGACAAGGAGCAAAACGAGCTCATCGACACGCTCATACTATCCATCTTCCCACAATTTGTCACGCAATACTATGCCTTGATAAGACCAGAGAGCCGACCCAAAGACCCCGCCACCGACAAGCTGACACCCGAGATGCGAATCTTCGGCCTCATAAGATTGGGCATAACGGGCAACGCGCAACTGGCGGAGAGCCTCAACTATTCGCTCAACACCATAAAGCACTACAAGACCATCGCCTTCAACGCCTCCGACTACACCAACGAGGAGTTTTACAAGCACCTGATGGAGATACACTATGAGAAAACAGACAATGAGAAGAGTGTATCAATGGGTGTACAACCAAGCAAAGAGTGAAAACGCAAACACTTTATTCTCAATACATTATATGAAATACACCGTCACAGAGGCGGTGTATTTTTTTATTGCTCGCGAGTTTTGAACTAATTTTGCAAGCGAAAACCAAGCAAGGTCTTTAACGCAACTCGAAAACCAAATTCTAAACACATAAAAACCATGAGAATAAAGCATCTCTTACTGTCGGCCATAGCCGGCTGTCTCGCCCTCGGTGCCCATGCCCAACAGAACGTGGGGTTCCGCACGGCGAACGTCAACTCTCCAGTGGTCAACAACGACAAGACCGTGACCTTCAACCTCGTCGCGCCCAAGGCAAAGGCCGTGAGCGTGAGCGGCGACTGGGAGGCCAACGGCGGCAAGGGCACGCTCGCCAAAGGCAAAGACGGCGTGTGGACCTACACCACGCCCGCGCTGCCTTCGGAAATGTACACCTACCGCTTCACCATCGACGGCGTGACGACCATCGACCCCTTAAACCCGTTCACGCGCCGCGACGTGGGCAACGTGTTCAGCATCTTCTTCGTGAATGGCGGCAACGCCGACTATTACCAAGTGCACGACGTGGCCCACGGCTCCATCCAGACACTGTGGATGCCGCAGCAAGGGCTCAACAACGTGTATCGCCGCATGAACGTGTACCTGCCGCCCCACTACGACGAGAGCGACGCGTCATACCCCGTGCTCTACCTGCTGCATGGCAGTGGCGGCGATGAGAACGCATGGATAGACCTTGGGTTCGTGAACCGCGTCATGGACAACCTCATAGCCGAAGGCAAGGCCCAGCCGATGATCGTGGTGCTGCCAAACGGCAACGTGTCGGTGGACGCCGAGGCTGGCGAGACGGAGGACAACCTGAGCTACATGCCCGTGCTCACCAAGTTCCAGAAAGACTACAAGAACGCGCGCTTCGAGGCAGCCTTCCCACAGATTGTCAACTTCGTGGACAGCAAGTATCGCACGAAGGCCACAAAGAGCGGTCGCGCCTTGGCAGGTCTCTCCATGGGCGGATTCAACACGATGTTCATCTCCGCCGCCTTCCCCGACCTCTTCGACTACGTGGGGCTCTTCTCTGCCGGTATAGACTACAAGGGCTTGGACATGAACAACCCCATATACAGCGACCTCAAAGGCAAGCTCAAGGCTCAGAAAGAGGCTGGATACAAGCTCTACTGGATTGGCGACGGCAACGAGGACCCATGGCTGCCGGGCGTGAAAGACCACATGAAGCTCATGGACAGCCTCGGCATGACCTACACCTTCTATCCCACCACACGCGGCCACATCTGGGCCAACTGGCGCAAGTTCCTGTTGCAATTCGCTCCAAAACTCTTCAAGTAATCCTACTAACACACACCAATCCCAACAAGAAAACAAAAAACACATCAATAATATGAAAAGCAATCTTCCATACGCCGGCCGCCTCGCCGCGCTGCTCTTCCTGGCAAGTCTCACGGCAAGCGCCTCAGCCACGCTGAAGGCAAACACGGAAAACGAGATAAAGAAGGAAATCAAGAAAACCCAAAAGACGCTCGCGCAGCAAAAGAAAGACTCCACCGAGCAAAGCGGCTCCGACCGCGGCATCATGCTCAACGCCAAGAGCACCACCGAGCCCCGACAGGTAGAGATAGGCCTGCCCATGACCTACACCGCCGTGATGTTCAACGGCCTGCCGGCGGTATACTATTACTGGCCAAACACCACCAGCAACCACTGGCGCTCGGAGCAACTCTTCTCCAAGCAAGGCATGCTCGACATGCCCCACGTGGCCATCACCGAAGGCGAGATAGGCTATGGCGTCGACTCATGGGCTGAGCTCGGAGGCGAGACCTTCAAGGGCAAGGTGAAATATGGTGTCAACACCTTCGGCTCGCAAAACGTGGACATCAACCTCTCGGGGCCTTTGGGCAAAGGCTGGACTTACACCGCCAGCGCATACAACAACTTCGACCCGGGCAGCTTCAAGATAAAGTTCGCGCAGTATGTGGACCGCAGCCAGTTCTACACCGGCGGCCTGACAAAGCACTGGAACAACGGCGCCATGCTCACCTTCATGTATAAGCACACCGACGTGCACAACCTCTCAAGCGCCGTCAACTACGCACCCTTCCAGTGGAACAGCGACGGCAGCGTGACCAAGGTCAACGGCTTCAAGATTGGTCGCGACTCCTACCTCCCCGTGGACGGCCAACTGGAATATATCGACGTGCGCACGGGCGAGCGCAAGACCACGAGCCTCTACGACGGCACCCACGCCGTGACCAACGAGGGCAGCGTGTATTTCGACACGCCGCTGCGCAACGGCTGGGACCTCTCCCTCCGCGGCAAGATCTCGCACAGCGAAGGCATGTCGAGCGACATGGTGGCTACGGGCGTGCTCAACACCGATGACGGCGTGACGGCGACCTACACCGACGGCAGGGCGTACAAGGGTCTCATCCAGGGACGCACAGCACAACTCAACGCCTTCCAGGTGAACGACGCCCTCTTCACCGCGCAGATGAAAGCCAAGAAGGGCAGTCATGACTGGATTTTAGGGCTGGACGAGCTATATACCAACATTCACTACTCTCGCTCGACCACCGCACTGTACCATGAGGTGGCGGCAAACCCACAGAAGCTCCTCATCAACGGCGCAAGCTCGCCTTACTCCAACTTCAACAATGGCTCGGAATATGACTGCGGCAACGAGAACAAGCTCGCCGCCTACGTCTTCGACAAATGGGAGCCAACCTACAACTTCCGCCTCAACTACGGCGTGCGCCTGGAGTGGTTCCACGCCAACGTGGACAACATAGCCAACTCGCGCGGCTCATGGAGCGACGCCAATGGCAACCACTACTTCTATCTCGGCGGCACCGACGCCAACGGCAAGAAGATAGAGACCACGGCGCACAACGCCAACAGCCTAAACTACGCCTTCACGCTCGCGCCGAAATGGAACATCACCGACGCGTTCGGACTCACCGCCGAGGGCAACTTCCTGAAGCAGCACCGCCACTTGGAGGCTTACTCCGGCACGTCGGAGCCTCTCTACAGCGCGCGCAACATGTTCGTGGGACAGGCCGGCATATTCTACAACGCGTCGTGGGTGAACCTCGTGAGCGCCTTCACCTATGCCTCGCAGAACCACAACTACAACCGCCTCTACGTGACCAACCCCAACGATGCCACGATGACGGAAATGGTGGCCAACACGTATAGTATCAAGACCATTGGCTGGACCACGGATGCCGTGTTCCACCCGTTCAAGGGATTCCAGTTCCACACGCGTGTCACCATACAGTCGCCTAAATACGGTGGCTACTCGTTCAACACGTCATGGAAAGACTACAGCTTCAAGGACATGATCGTGACCAAGACCTCGAAGTTCTTGCTCGAACTTGACCCTCGCTACAGCGTGGGACCATTCTCCGTATGGGCCAACTTCCGCTATTACAGCAAGCAGTATGTCAACGTGGGCAACTCCGTGTTCTTCAAGGGCCGCTGGGAGACATTCGGCGGCATGAGCTACAACGTGAACAAGTATCTCACGCTCAACGCCAACGTGACCAACTTCCTCGGGCAGAGCGGCGCGCAAGGCACCATACCAAGCTCCGACACCGTGGAAGACGCGTCAAA
>DAIOUH010000065.1:10584-14537 GCA_036751585.1 Prevotella sp.
AGAGCGGCGCGCAAGGCACCATACCAAGCTCCGACACCGTGGAAGACGCGTCAAATCTCGACGGCACCGTGCTCGCCGGCAACTACATCCTGCCCTTCCAGGTGATGTTCTCGGCACAGATAAAGTTCTAAGCCACAGAGAAAATAGACAAACCTAAAACAACACGACATCATGAGATTAAAAACTGTAATGCTCTCGCTGCTCACTCTCGTCAGCACGATAGCAATGGCACAACAAAACATCAACAACAACGGCGAGAAGATAGTGTCGCCGCAGGTCAACGCCGACAAAACCGTGACTTTCCGCCTGCTCGCGCCCAAGGCAAAGAGCGTGACCGTGAAAGGCGACTGGGAGGTCAACGACGGCACGGGCAAGATGAAGAAAGGCAAAAACGGCGTGTGGACCTATACCACGCCCGCGCTGCCCTCGGAGATGTTCACCTACCGTTTCGACATGGACGGCGTGGTGGCACCCGATCCCTCCGACCCCTTCACCCGTCGCGACGTGGGCAACGTGTTCAGCATATTCTTCGTGAGCGGCGGCAATGCCGACTACTATCAGGTGCACGACGTGCCCCACGGAACGGTGGAGACGGTGTGGTATCCCTCAAACATGCCCAAGAAGAACCGCCGCATGAACGTGTACTTGCCGCCTATGTATGGCAAGGTGAACCGCAACTACCCCGTGCTCTATCTCATGCACGGAAGCGGTGGCGACGAGAACGCTTGGCTCGACCTGGGATTCGTGAACCGCATCATGGACAACCTCATAGCCGAGGGCAAGGTGGAACCAATGATAGTGGTGCTGCCAAACATCAACCCAAGCGTGGAGGCGGAAGCCGGAGAGACATCGGACAACCTCAGCTACAAGCCCGTGATGACAAAGTTCCTGCCCAACTACAAGGAGGGCAAGGTGGAAGAGAACTTCCCCGAAATCGTAAACTATGTTGACTCCCACTACAGCACCATCGCCGACAAGCAGCACCGCGCCATCGCCGGACTGTCGATGGGCGGCATGACCTCGATGTTCGTCTCTGCCAACTATCCCGACCTCTTCGACTACGTGGGACTGTTCTCGGCAGGCCTCGACTGGAAAGGGTTCAACTGGAACTTCCCGGCTTACCAAAACCTTGACCTGAAGTTGGAGAACCAAAAGAAGGCTGGCTACAAGCTCTACTGGATTGGCATAGGCAACGCCGACTTCCTCTACAAGGACAACCAGGCCTTCATGAAGAAACTCGACGGCATGGGCTTCAAGTACACTTACCACGAGTCAACCCGTGGCCATCTCTGGAGCAACTGGCGTCAGTATCTGCTCATATTCGCGCCAATGCTGTTCAAATAATCGCTAATTTGGCATATTAGGCATAATGGGCATATTAAGCCTGTTATGCCTATTGTGCATACATATCAAAAACATACAATATGAAAGCAATCATTACTACTTGCGTAGCCATGGCTTGCTCTGCCATGGTGATGGCGCAGAAAGCGCCTCAGCTCAACGCCTCCAACATCGACGAGGTGGTCAAGGCCATGACCCTCCACGAGAAGGCCCTGCTCTGCGTGGGCACCCATCGCGCCGATGACGTGTCGCAAGGCGGCAAACTGGCCGACGTGGTGCGCGGCGTGGCTGGTGCCACGATTGACATTCCGCGTCTCGGCATACCATTCACGCTCCTTGCCGACGGCCCTGCCGGACTGCGCATCGACCCCACTCGCCCCTACGACAGCAACACCTACTATGCCACCCACTTCCCGATAGGCACATGCCTGTCGAGCTCGTGGAACACGCAACTCGTGAAAAGCGTGGGCGCCGCCATTGGCGACGAGGTGCACCGCTATGGCGTGGACGTGCTGCTCGCCCCTGGCGTGTGCATACAGCGCAACCCACTGTGCGGACGCAACTTCGAATACTACTCTGAAGACCCCGTGCTCTCGGGCAACATCGCCGCGGCTTATATCAACGGCATACAGAGCCAAGGCGTGGGCGCGTCGATAAAGCACTTCGCCTTCAACCAGCAAGAGACTGCCCGACTGGGCAACGACGCCATCGTGAGCCAGAGGGCGGCAAGGGAGATATACCTGAAAAACTTCGAGATAGCCATCAAGAAGTCGAACCCATGGACGGTGATGAGCTCTTATAACCTCGTGAACGGCACCATGACAAGCGAGCGTCGCGACTTGCTCACCACCATCCTGCGCGACGAATGGGGATACAAGGGACTCGTGATGACCGACTGGGGCGGCGGACGCGACCCCATTCGCAGACCTCACCCTGGAAGCGTGGGGCTCTCGGCGTTTAACGGACTTGCCAACAGGGCAGCCAACATACACGCTGGCAACGACCTGCTGGAGCCAGGCGGCGAAGACGACATCGAAGACATAGAAAACGCGGTGAAGAGCGGACGACTGAGCGAGAAAGACTTGGACAACTGCGTGCGCGACATCCTGCGCTACATAGTGAAGACCCCGCACTTCAAGGGCTATCAATACAAGGACGACCCCGACCTCAAGGCGCATGCCACCGTGACACGCGATGCCGCCGCCGAGGGCACGGTGCTGCTCAAAAACAATGGGGCACTGCCTCTCGCCGCTGGCGTGAAGAAGGTGGCTCTCTATGGCGTGGCGGGTTACAGGCCGATAGCCGGCGGCACAGGCTCTGGCAACGTGAACCGCCGCTACACGGTGTCGATAGTGGAAGGACTGCGCAAGCAGGGCTACACCGTCGACGAGTCGATGATAGACACCTACACCAAGCTTTTAGAAAAGCACGACTCCATAGTGAAAACAATGAACATTCTCTGGTGGATGCCAACGCCATTGGCCAATGAGGTATTGCCCGACGACGCCCAACTTGCGAAAGCCGCCGATGACGACGACGTGGCGGTGGTGGCGCTGCAACGTCTGTCGGGCGAGGGAAGCGACCGCACGGCAGCCGACTTCAACCTCACCGACACTGAGAAGCAACTCCTTGTGAACACCGCCAAGGCCTTCCATGCCAAGGGCAAGAAGATGGTGGTGGTGCTCAACGTGGGAGGCGTGATAGAAACAGAATCGTGGAAAGACATTCCCGATGCCATCCTCCTGCCATGGCAGCCCGGTCAAGAGGTGGGCAACTCAGTGGCAGCCCTCCTCGCCGGCAAGCTCACGCCATCGGGCAAGTTGCCAATGACGTGGCCCGTGAGATACCAAGACGCGGCTTCTTCGGCAAACTTCCCTTCCGAGGCTACCGACTATTCCGTCGAGGGCGACCAGACAAAATATAAGAACCGCCGCAACTATGGCTACACCGTCTACGATGAGGACATCTATGTGGGCTACCGCTATTTCGACTCTTTCGGCAAGAACGTGAGCTATCCGTTTGGCTACGGCCTGAGCTACACCACGTTCGCATACAGCAACGTCTCCGCAAAGGCCAACAACGGCAAGGTGACGGTGAGCGTCACCGTGACCAACAACGGCAAGCGCGCCGGAAAGGAAGTGGCTGAGGTCTATGTCACCGCCCCCAAGGGAAGCGTTGACAAGCCGGCGCAGGAGCTCAAGGCTTTCGCCAAGACTCGCACGTTGCAGCCAGGAGAGAGCGAGACGCTCTCCATGGACATAGACCGTCGCGACCTCGCCTCCTTCGTGACGAAGAAGAGCGCATGGGTTGGCGACGCGGGCACCTACACCTTCAAGGTGGGCGCGTCGAGCCGTGACATCAAGGGCTCGGCATCAGTGAAGCTCGGCTCATACACCGAGAAAGTGCACGACGTGATGAAGCCAACAATGAAGATGAACCTCCTGAAGAGATAAAGGCAGGGAGAGAAAACCATAAACGGAAAGACCCCGAAAGCTCAACTATCAAAGCTTTCGGGGTCTTTCCGTTTTATGTATGCGACTCGTGGTCTCTATATATATCGATTTCTAAAAAATCGTCACTCGTGGTGATATTTCTCACCTTTAAGTATGGTG
>DAIOUH010000066.1:0-14425 GCA_036751585.1 Prevotella sp.
GCAAGGGCAAGCAGTATGACGTGGATGCCATGCTCGGCGTGTCTGAGAACTACGACGTGTGCCGTTTCCGGATTAAGGGATACCCCAACAGCGGCAATGGACTCATGCCTACTGCGGACAACTCGCTTGCGTCGTCGATGTTCTTGGTTGGCTACGACCTCAAGAAACCTGAGATAAAAAGCATTTCGCCAGTCCGCACTGAGAAGTTCATGACCAACTTCAACTATTACGTCTTCAAGGATGAGGACGTGTCCGGCTCCATGCTTGGTTGCCCTGTGGTGAGTGCCGACGGCAAGCTGCTGGGCATCATGCAGCGCCCCGACGACGGCGGTGAGGCTTTCTCTGCCGACGCGCGCCTCTCGACCACTTTCAAGCTTTATGGCTTTTCCATCAACGACCAGACATTCCGTGCCACGGGCGTGCGTGTAGCCTTGCCGCAAGAGCAAAAGGAGGCCTCGCTGATGCTTGTGCTTGCCGCGAGCCTGACCGACAGCGTGAAATACAACGAGTATATCGACGATTACATACATTATTTCCCAACTGCCACAGATGGTTATAACGCCAGGGCAACGCAACTTGTCAACCAGCGCAAGCTCGCCGAGGCGGACAATATGCTCCAAACCGAGACTAAGCGCGCCTCCAGCAAGGATGTGGCTTTCAGCAACTATGCCGCTCTCGTTTACCGCGCTTCCCTCTATCGTGTTGACACCACGTTCACCAAGTGGAACCTTGACAAGGCTTACGATTTGGCAGGCGAGGCCTACAAGGTCAACCCGCTGCCAGCTTACCAGCACCAGCAGGCGCAGGTGTTGTTCGCCAAGGGCAAATACAAGGAGGCGCTCGACTTGCTCACGGCTCTCCAGAAGACCGACCTCGGCAAGACGGGAGAAGTGTATTATGAGTCGGCACAGTGCAAGGCTCAGCTCAACGCTCCCAAACCGGAAATCATGGCGTTGCTCGACACGGCCATCAACGTGCAACCAGGTCTGCCTTCGGCTCCTTATGTGCTCGCGCGAGGCAGGCAATACGACGTGGACGGCAATTATCGTCAGGCGTTTCTTGATTACTTGAAATACGACTCATTGATGAATTACAATGCCACCGCCGATTTCTATTACATGAAATTCAAGTGCGAGATGAAGATAAGGCAATTTCAGCCAGCTCTCAACGACATAGCCCATGCCATTGTCCTCACGCGCACCGAACCGCTATACTACGCGGAGATGGCAAGCCTGCAGCTTCGCGTCAACCACCTCGACGATGCCGTGAAGACCTGCGACTTGGCTCTCACCATCAACGGCGCTGACAAGGTTGCCGACTTCTTTGTCATAAAAGGCATCGCGCTCTGCGAGCTCAAGCAAAAGGACGCTGGGTTGGAGGCGTTGAGAAAAGCCAAAGAATTGGGCGACGAGCGCGCTGACGGCTTGATAAAGAAATACGCGAAGTAATCATCTTCATATATTATATAATATGTGTCCCCGAGCAACGTCGTTTGGCGTTTCTCGGGGCTTTTTTATAAAAAAAGAAAGAAAAACATGGCAAAACTTTGTCAGAACTAAAAAAGTTACTATCTTTGCACTCGCAATCGCCGATATGGCTCAGTTGGTAGAGCAACGCATTCGTAATGCGTGGGTCCCCGGTTCGAGTCCGGGTATCGGCTCAATGTGTGTCTTGCACATTGTGCGGGATTAGCATATCGGTAGTGTACGAGCTTCCCAAGCTTGTGAGGCGGGTTCGATTCCCGTATCCCGCTCGAAGAGACAAGGCGTTGAAAATCAAGAAGATACGATTTCCAACGCCTTGTTTTTTTATGCCTGAATTGCAAGGCCCGCGATGGCTTGGGATTAGTACCAAATATTTTCCAAGCTTTGGTACGGGGAGTACCACGCCTTGGTACGATGAATACCAAAGCGTGGTACTGACGATACCACGTTGTGGTACTGGCAATACCAAGCCGTGGTACCGATTGCATAAAAGCGCTGTGCGGATTCGCTTACCCTAAATCGTAGATGTCGCGGTAGTGGTCAAACTTCAAGTTGGTGTCGTATCCGTGACGCTTGAATAGGTCGATGACCCATTGCTGCTGCTCGGGCGAGAGCAGCTTCTCGCCATTGTGGTAACGATAGTAGGTGCCGTGACCGCCAAGATATTGCTTTATGGCATTGCGCAGGGCGACTACGTCTTTTTGTTTCACGTTGTCGAAGAGAGTGTCGAATCCCCATGCGGCATGAATCTTTTTTATGGCCTTGAAGTGTGGGCAACTGCCGGTGCTTGCCGCGGTAGGGTAGATGGCGTTGCCCGAAGTCTTGTCGCTTGGGATGACGCTGGACGAAATGTGTAGTATGCACTCTGAGGCTTTCGGGCAGCCGTCGATGAAACAAAACGCCCATGCGGGCGGTAGCATTTCGAAAGTTAGGTCGTTGTGATTTTCCATATTGTTTTGAAGTTTTCAGTATAGGCTTTTACGCTTCTCGCCTTTGACATACCCCACTATGCCGAGGATGATGGCGATGACAGGCAATATGTTGAGTACGTTGTAGTTGGTGAGTCCAGTCATGTAGAACAGAGCGAGGCAGATGACCCCGCCGTAGACGAATGGCAACCCGACGTGCCGCATCGCGGTGTCGTATAGCCTTGCCATGGTTGCCAACGATTTCTTGAATATGTTATATGCCTTTCGCATGGCGTTAATCTTGTTAAAGCTTGCTACATTATAGATATGTAAGTGCAAAAGTACAAATAAAAACGTGTCGTTGGCAGCAATGAATGTTAAAATGAATGTTAAAAGATGACTAAAAGAAACCTTAGGTCATTGATATTCAGATAAAAAAGCGTACCTTTGCACTCGCATTTTTGCAAAACAACAAATTATTCATTTCAAAGTAGTATGAATCAATACGAGACCGTTTTCATTTTGACTCCCGTTTTGTCTGATGAACAGATGAAGGAAACGGCCGCTAAGTTCAAGAAGCTGCTCACCGACAATGGTGCTGAGATTCTTAACGAAGAGGCCTGGGGATTGAAGAAAATGGCTTATGCCATTGAGAAAAAGTCAACAGGCTTCTATTGCCTGATTGAGTTCAAGGCAGAGCCTACAGTAGTTGACACCCTTGAGACCGGCTACCGCCGCGACGAGAAGGTGATTCGTTTCATGACAGTGAAGCTCGACAAGTATGCAGCCGCTTACGCGGAGAAGCGTCGTGCAAAGCTGGGTAAAAAGTTGGAGGCATAATCATGGCAGAGCAGAATAACACACGCGCTAACAACAGTGAGATTCGCTATCTCACCGCTCCTTCCATCGACACGAGGAAGAAGAAGTATTGCCGTTTCAAGAAGAGCGGCATCAAGTATATTGACTACAAGGATCCTGAGTTCCTCAAGAAGTTCCTCAACGAGCAGGGCAAGATTCTTCCCCGCCGTATCACTGGCACTTCGCTGAAGTATCAGCGCCGCGTGGCACAGGCCGTGAAGCGTGCTCGCCAGATTGCGCTGCTTCCATTCGTAACCGATCTGTTGAAATAATAAGAAGGAGGCTAAGACATGGAAATCATACTGAAAGAAGATATCATCGGTCTCGGATACAAGAACGAGATTGTGAACGTGAAGAGCGGTTATGGCCGCAACTATCTCATCCCTACAGGCAAGGGTGTCATCGCTTCTGAGAGCGCCAAGAAGGTTCTCGCTGAGAACTTGAAGCAGCAGTCAGCTAAGCTCGCAGCCCTCAAGGCTGAGGCAGAGAAGCGCGCCGAGGCTCTCAAGGATGTCACTGTGACTGTGGTCGCCAAGGTTGCCGCTACAGGTCATCTCTATGGCTCAGTAGGTCCCGCAAAGGTCGCTGAGGAGCTCGCTAAGCTCGGCATCGAGATTGATCGCAAGATCATCACCATGCGTGAGGCACGCAAGGTGGGCGAGTTTGAGGCTACTGTTCATTTCCACAAGGACGTGGAGGTGAAGGTTCCTGTGAAGGTCGTAGCTGAGCACGAAGAGCCTAAGGCCGCTGAGCCAGAGGCTCCTAAGGCAGAAGAGGCTCCTAAGGCCGAGGAAGCTCCCAAGGCAGAAGAGGCTCCAGCCGCTGAGTAATAGGTTTATATTTGCACTGTAAAGCAAACAAGTATACATAATGGTCCCATTCGCTCTCGTAGTGAATGGGATTTTTATTAAGACAATCACTCTAATAAAAACTTTTAATAGCAGAATACTAAAATGAAAGCATTCGTTTTTCCCGGACAAGGCTCACAGTTTGTGGGTATGGGCAAGGATTTGTATGAGAACAACGCATTGGCAAAGAAGCTCTTTGACAAGGCTGACGAGATACTTGGTTTCAAGATTACCGACATCATGTTCGCTGGCACCAGCGAGCAGCTCAAGGAGACCAAGGTGACACAGCCCGCCGTCTTCCTTCACAGCGTTATCTCTGCCCTTTGCCTGGGCGATGACTTCCAGCCTGCCATGGTGGCCGGCCACTCACTGGGAGAGTTCTCAGCCCTTGTGGCAAGTGGAGCCCTCGATTTTGAGGATGGCTTGAAGCTCGTTGCAGCCCGTGCCAACGCCATGCAGAAAGCCTGCGAGAAGAACCCTGGCACCATGGCCGCCATCATCGCTTTGCCCGACGAGACAGTGGAGCAGGTGTGCGCCGAGGTGAGCAAGGAGGGAAAGGTTGTCGTGGCAGCTAACTACAATTGCCCTGGCCAGCTCGTCATTTCCGGCGACAAGGATGCCATAGCCGAGGCTTGCGAGAAGTTGAAGGCCGCTGGCGCAAAGCGCGCGTTGCCTTTGGCAGTGGGTGGCGGTTTCCATTCGCCTCTCATGCAGCCTGCCAAGGAAGAGCTGCAGGCAGCCATCGAGAAGACACAATTCTCTGCGCCTAAGTGCCCTGTATACCAGAACGTTGACGCAAAGCCTCACACAGACCCTGAGGAAATCAAGGCAAATCTCATCGCTCAGCTCACAAGCCCAGTGCGCTGGACCAAGAGCGTGCAGAACATGATAGCCGATGGTGCCGACGACTTCACCGAGTGTGGCCCTGGCAAAGCTTTGCAAGGCATGATTCATCGCATAGACAAGGCAGTTGCCGCTCACGGAATTGCCTGATTATTCGATGAATAAAAAGGTTATAATATACCAAGTCTTCACACGCCTTTTCGGCAATCGCAATTGCTCACGCAAGGAGAATGGCACGCTTGCCGAAAATGGGGTGGGGAAGATGAATGACCTTGATGTCGTAAGGCTGAGGAAGATACACGACATGGGCTTCACGCACGTGTGGTATACGGGTATCATCCGTCACGCCACGATGACAGACTACTCTCTATACGGCATTCCGCGCCAACACGCTTGCGTGGTAAAGGGCAAGGCTGGCTCACCGTATGCCATTACCGATTATTACGACGTGGA
This sequence comes from Prevotella sp., assembly GCA_036751585.1. Classification (GTDB taxonomy): domain Bacteria; phylum Bacteroidota; class Bacteroidia; order Bacteroidales; family Bacteroidaceae; genus Prevotella. Next base: position 5,395 of record DAIOUH010000066.1, read on the forward strand.
CCCTGACTTGGCGGAGAACGTGCCTGGGCGCATGGCCGAGTTTGAGGCACTATTGCAACGTACCCACAACGCTGGCATGAAGGTGATAATAGACTTCGTGCCAAACCATGTGGCGCGTGAGTATAAAAGCGTGAACCTGCCGGAAGGCGTAAGCGACTTGGGCGCACACGATGACACGTCAAAGCATTTTGACCCACAAAACAATTTCTACTATTGTCCTGGTCATGCTTTTGTGAGTCCCGTGGCGCCAGCCGATGGCGAGGAGCCCTATGTGGAGAATCCTGCCAAATGCACTGGCAACGACAAGTTCAACGCCGAGCCAGGCAAGTATGACTGGTATGAGACGGTCAAGCTCAACTATGGCGTCGACTATTGCGATGCCGGCGGCCGTAGCTATCATTTCAATCCTGTGCCCGACACGTGGAAGAAGATGACCAACATCCTGCTCTTTTGGGCAGGCAAAGGCGTTGATGGCTTCCGCTGCGACATGGCGGAGATGGTGCCGTCGGATTTCTGGGCCTATGCCACGGCCATAGTGAAGGAATGCTATCCTCAGATAGTCTTCATCGGAGAGGTGTACGACACAAACCAATATCGCAAGTATGTGGCGTCGGGTTTCGACTATCTCTACGACAAGGTCGGAATGTACGATTGCCTTCGCGATGTGGTGTGTGAGCGCCGTCCAGCCAACAGCATAACGTGGTGTTGGCAGAATACCGACGACATAAAGGACCACATGCTCTATTTCCTTGAGAACCACGATGAGCAGCGCATTGGCAGCGACTTCTATTGTGGGGATGGTGCCAAGGCAGTGCCAGCCCTTGTGGTTGCCGCCCTCTTGCAGAAGAATCCTTTTATGGTTTATTTCGGTCAGGAGGTTGGCGAGCGTGGCATGGACGAGGAAGGCTTCTCTGGCAAGGACGGACGCACAACAATCTTCGACTATTGGAGCGTCGATTCGGTCAGGCGAGAGTTTTTCACCTCCGACGAGCTCACGGATAAGGAGCGACACTTGCTGAATACCTATCGTGCGGTGTTGCGCATCGCCAATAAGGAAAAGGCCGTGAGGGAAGGAGAGTGCTTCGACCTGATGTATGCCAACAACCAGACATGGCAGTTTAACCCAAGGGAGCAGTTTGCTTTCTTGAGGAAGAAAGACGATGAGGTGTTGCTCATAGTGGTGAACTTCTCGCGTCCCGACGTGCGCGTCTCCGTGGTTATACCAAAGCATGCCTTCGACTTCCTTGGCTTGCCAGAACGTGATGTCGTGGCCTCGGACCTCTTGAGTGGGGAGAAGCAGACGCTGGTGCTGAAAAAGGACGGAGCCGTGACTTTGGAGTTGCCTCCTTATGGCGCAAAGATTCTTAAATTCAATATCAAGATGCGATTAGACTCATTAGCCCTTAACGAGCACGGCAAGGACGAGTTCCCGCCTGCCCACACTGCGGAGCACCTGCTCAACCAGTTGATGATAAGGATGTTCGGTTGCGAGCGATCGAGCAATGCCCACATAGAGCGCAAGAAGAGCAAGATGAGCTATGTGCTCGACCACAAGCCATCTCGCCAGGAAGAGAAAGCCATTGAGGTGGAGATGAATCGCCTGATAGAGGCCGACATGCCAGTGACCTACGAGATGGTGGATCGCAACCATCTGCCCGATGGCATATCGCTCGACCGTTTGCCCAAGGACGCGTCGGAGACCATCAGAATAGTGCGCATTGGCGATTACGACGCTTGCCCATGCATTGGCAAGCACGTGAGGTCAACATCGCAAATAGGCAAGTTCGTCTTGCTCGGTACCAACTGGGATGAGATGAGCCACACGTTCCGTATCAGGTTCAAGGTGATACCAAACGCTTGATGCCGATTGGGCGACAAGACACGAATAGATAAAACAAAAAACGCCGCGCTTAACATCTTGTTTAAGCGCGGCGTTTTTGTGTTGTTTACTTTGTCTCTATTTCTTCTTTCATGTCAATGAATTCTCCATTTGGGTCATAGAACTCATATTGCAGGAAAGCGAGCTTTTGAGAGGAGTAGACGTGTACTCCAAATCCATACTTCATTTGCCATTTGCGTTTAAGGCTCACGATGCCTTGGTTGATATACGCTGCTACGTATGGATGAACGTAAAGATAAAACTTCTTTATGCCTATCTTGTTGACGAGTTGGTCAATTTTTCCCTCAAGCTGATCTGTGAATAAGAAGCTGGCGCGTATTTTTCCTGTTCCTCCGCAGGATGGACAATCCTCTTCGACATTGACATCCATGGCTGGGCGCACGCGCTGGCGCGTGATTTGCATCAGTCCGAACTTGCTCAATGGAAGGATGTTGTGCCGCGCTCGATCGCTCTGCATGTCCTTGCACATGCGTTCATAGAGCATCTGCCGATCTTCGGCAAGGTTCATGTCGATAAAGTCTACTACGATGATTCCTCCCATATCTCGCAGTCGCAATTGTCGGGCGAGCTCGTCGGCAGCACCAAGATTGGTGTCGAGTGCCGTGGCCTCCTGCCCGTTTTGGTTTTTCGACCTGTTTCCGCTGTTTACGTCTACCACGTGCATAGCCTCTGTATGCTCGATGATAAGGTAGGCTCCATGAGCGTAGTTGACGGTCTTGCCAAAGCTGGCCTTGATTTGCTTTGTGACATTGAAATTGTCGAAGATGGGCACTTTTCCAGTGTATGTCTTTACAATTCCAGCCTTCTCAGGGGCAATCATAGCCACGTAGTCTTTTACTTCCTTACAAATCTCTTCATCGTTGACATAGATGTTTTCGTAAGTGGGGTTGAAGAGGTCTCTCAGCATGGCAACGGCCCTGCCTGTCTCTTCATAGATGAGTTGTGGGCGGTGCTGTGTCTTTTGCACCTTGTCGATGGCACTCTGCCACCTGCTTGTAAGCACCTTCATCTCGGCGTCGAGCTCTGCGACTCTCTTGCCTTCAGCTACAGTGCGCACAATGACTCCACAATTTTTTGGCTTGATGCTCTGAATGAGTTGTTTCAGTCTTGATTTCTCCTCGCCGCTCTTTATCTTCGATGAAACCGACACCTTTTCCCCAAATGGGATAAGCACGAGAAAACGTCCGGCAAAGCTGAGCTCGGCGGTCATGCGAGGCCCTTTGGTTGATATGGGCTCCTTCACGATTTGCACCAATACTTCTTGTCCCACTTTCAGCGTTTGTTGCACACTACCGTCTTTTTGCAATTCTGGTTGGCGTGAGGCTTTCGCGAATGGAATGGGATGCTTTCTGTCGCTTTCAATCTGCTTAAGATACTTAGCGTAGGAGTTGAATTGACTACCCAAATCAAGATAATGCAAGAAAGCATCGCGTTCATAACCTACATCCACAAAGCATGCGTTGAGACCCGGCATGAGTTTCTTAACTTTCGCGACGTAGATGTTGCCCACCGAGTAGCTTGCCGAGCGTGACTCGTTCTGGTATTCAACCAGCTTCTTGTCTTCCAGCAGAGCTATGGAAATCTCTTTGGGCTTGACATCGATAATTACTTCACTTGTCATTTCTGATGGTGTTTTTCTCTAAGTTGTCTCTCCGACAACTTGTTCAACAAATAAAAAAGGGGCAAGCCCTTAGGGCGAGCCCCTTTTGGAACTGTCTCTCGGGCTTACTTGCTCTTATGACGGTTCTTGCGCAGTCTCTTCTTGCGCTTATGAGTAGCCATCTTGTGGCCCTTTTTCTTTTTACCGTTTGGCATAATTGTAAAATTAAAATGTTGTGATATGAAAAATATTCTTGTTGTTTATTCGCCTTTCATCTCGTCCACGAAGACCTTTGCTGGCTTGAAAGCCGGAATGTCGTGTGCCGCGATGGTGATTGTCATGTCCTTGCCAATGTCGCGAGCTGTCTTTGAGGCACGATGCTTTATGATGAAACTGCCGAACCCACGGAGGTAGACGTTCTCCTTCTTTTGGAGCATGGTGCTCTTTACAGTCTCCATGAAAGCTTCCACCACTACGGAAACCTCTTTCCTCTGTAATCCTGTTTGTTCAGCAATCTCGTTGATGATATCTGCTTTTGTCATCTTGTTAATTATCTGATTATATCTTGTTAATTTTCAAACCGCTATACTATCCGTCTTACGAGTTTGCAAAATTACTAATTATCTTGGTTATAAAGAAATGTTATGAGGTGTTTTTTCTATTTTTTATATGTTTGGCAAGTCCTTTTTATATGTTTGGCAGATTCTCACCTATCTTTTTCTGCAGCATCTTTGCCATTTTGATGCCTCGGCGTGTTTGTTTGGCAATGTCGTCTTGTATGGAGTTGAGGTCGTTGAACATCTCGCAGGCTGCTTTCTGTATGGTGTTTGGCTTGCGCTTGTCCTTGTCGGCTTCAGCGTTCACCACCACTTTGATGCCCTTGGGCACAATGCTGACATCGACATCGGCTCCAGCCATGACAGGCTCACCGTCATAGTGGATGGGGCCTTCGGATGAACGGTGTATGTGCAGTCGTCTCGTGCGGAAGGTCTTGATGCGTGAGCTCTTGTTCAAGGTCTTGCTGAACATGTCGATCACTATTTGTGGAATTTCCAAGATGTTGAAAGGCTCTATTATTACCACGTCCATCAGACCGTCTCTCATGCTGGCTTGGGGGGCTATGTATGCGTTGTTGCCATATTGTGAGGCGTTGGCGCATGTCACGAGCATGGCTTTGTATTCCCTGGCGTCTTCCTCGGTGGTCAGTTCGTAGGTCTGGGGCTTGTATTTCAGCCCGGTCTCCAGCACTTGCTGCACGTAGGAAATCAATCCCCGCTTTCCTGACTCGGCAAACTTGAAGCTTATGAAGGCGTCGAACCCCAATCCGCAAGTGCAAAAGAACTTGTGACCATCGATGAGACAATAGTCGAGGTCGTGGATTGCGCATTGGTTGATGACATCAATGCTTTTCTTTATATTAAGAGGAATGAAGAGGTGGCGTGCCAAGCCATTTCCAGACCCGCATGGGATGATTGCCAAGGCTGTGCTTGTGCCTGTCAGACTTTGCGCCACTTCGTTTACGGTGCCGTCACCTCCAACTGCCACGACAATGTTGACACCCTCTTCGGCGGCTTGGCGAGACAGCTCGATGGCATGTCCGGCATATTGAGTTTCCACGATGTCGTAGCTGAATTTAGACTTGTCTAAATACTTGTCAATGGCCTCTGGAATCTTAGACTTGCCAGCTGTTCCCGAAATGGGATTGATGATAAATCTTATCGTTGTCATTTGAAAGCTATTTTACAGACAAAAATAACTACTTTCTTTCATTAGTGTGCCTGCTTTTTCGTTTTTTTTGTTAAAAAGTGGTTTTATTGTAGATTCTTTATTGATTATAAGGAGTTTTTTGTAACTTTGCAAACTGTTCATTATAAAGAGTTTTCTTCACCTATTTTAAAATGGGACAACTAACAGAAAGATACAAGCATTATCGTGTACCACAACAGTACATGGAACAAGGTGTATACCCTTATTTCAGAGAGATAACGAGTAAGCAAGGACCTGAGGTCATCATGGATGGCCGTAAGATGCTGATGTTTGGCAGCAATGCCTACACTGGTCTCCCTGGAGACCAAAGGGTTATCGACGCAGGAAAGGCCGCCTTGGACAAGTATGGCTCTGGCTGTGCCGGAAGCCGTTTCCTCAATGGCACGCTTGACATTCATGTCCAGCTTGAGAAAGAGCTGGCAGAGTTTGAGCACAAGGATGCCGCTCTTTGTTTCTCCACTGGATTTACAGTAAACTCGGGTGTGATACCGGCAGTCGTTGGCAGAGGCGACTACCTCATTTGCGATGACCGTGACCACGCTTCTATCGTGGACGGACGCCGTCTTAGTTTCGCCACCCAGCTCCATTATAAGCACAACGACATGGCTGACTTGGAGCGCATTCTTGAGAAGCTCCCTCATGACGCTATTAAGTTGATAGTGGTTGATGGCGTGTTCTCAATGGAAGGTGACCTCGCCAAGCTCCCGGAGATAGTGGAGCTTAAACACAAGTACAACTGCTCAATCATGGTCGACGAGGCTCATGGCCTTGGCGTGTTTGGTGAAGGCGGTCGTGGCGTTTGCCATCACTTCGGCGTGCAGGACGACATTGACCTCATCATGGGCACGTTCTCAAAGAGCCTTGCCTCTATTGGTGGCTTCATAGCATCAGATTGGGACACCATCAACTATCTTCGTCACACGTCTCGCACTTACATCTTCTCAGCGAGCGACACGCCAGCCGCAACAGCATGTGCGCTGGAGGCACTCCATATCATTGAGAATGAGCCAGAGCGCCGCCAGCACCTGTGGGATGTCACCAACTACGCCTTGAAGCGTTTCCGTGAGGAGGGCTTTGAGATTGGCGAGACCGAGAGTCCTATCATTCCGCTTTATGTGCGTGACAACACCAAGACATTCCTCGTGACGAAGTTGGCTTTCGACGCAGGCGTGTTCATCAACCCTGTGGTGCCACCAGCTTGTGCTCCACAAGACACGCTCGTGCGTTTTGCCCTCATGGCAACTCACACCAAGGAGCATGTTGAGCGTGGTGTCCAAGTGCTGAAAAAGATTTTCAAGGAGCAAGGAATCATAAAATAAATGCGGAATGCGATGGCTGGTTCTCTTGTGAGAAAGCGGTCATGTGTTTTACTCTGATATTTAGTTCACTTTGACATAAAAAGGGCTTTACTGGATATTTCCGGTAAAGCCCTTTACTGTTATGTGTATTGCCGCAACCATGCCATGGCGCTGGAGGCAATAGCCGTTGCGACAATAAGACTATGGTGGTTGCGCTATTTCAAGCCAAACAAAGCTTTAAGTCCCAAGTCCACCCCGCTGAATCCCATGAATGCCAAGGACAGTAATCCTGCCGTAACAAGCACTATTGGCATACCTTTCATGCCCTTGGGTATGTTGACGTAAGCCAATTGCTCGCGTATTCCGGCAAAGAGGACAAGCGCCAACGCGAAGCCAATTGCCGTGGATAACGCATAGACGATGCTCTCAATGAGGGTAAAGTCTTTTTGTATCACGAGTATTGCCACGCCAAGCACGGCGCAGTTTGTGGTGATGAGTGGCAGGAATATTCCAAGCGACTGGTAGAGGGCAGGGGAAACCTTCTTGAGAATTATCTCAACCATCTGCACGAGGGAGGCTATGACCAATATGAACGCGATGGTCTGGAGGTATTGCAAGCCGAGAGGGTCGAGCACGCACTTCTGCAAAATGAAAGTGACGACGGTAGCCACGGTAAGCACGAATGCCACTGCCATGCCCATGCCAAGCGATGTCTGTATCTTCTTCGACACGCCGAGAAAGGGGCAAATGCCGAGGAATTGTGACAGCACTATGTTGTTGACGAATATCGCGGAGATGAAAATCAGAATGTATTCCATGGAGTTGATGATATTATGTCGTTATGCTATATGTTGACTACTTTGACTTAGCCTTCATTCTGTTGACCACGGCTATGAGATAGCCCAACGTGATGAAAGCTCCGGGGGGAAGGATGAACAACAACATGCCAGCGGTCTCTGGCAATAGTCGGATGCCCATCACGCAACCAGTGCCGAGAAGTTCCCTGAAGAACCCGAGAAGCGACAGGCCGAGCGTGAATCCCAGTCCCACGCCAATGCCATCGAGCATGCTGTCGAACGCGCCGTGTTTACAGGCGAAGGCCTCAGCGCGTCCGAGGATGATGCAGTTGACCACGATTAACGGTATGTAAAGTCCGAGGGAGGAGTTGATGGATGGGAAGAAAGCCGCCAGGCACATTTGCAGCACCGTGACGAAAGACGCTATCACCACCACGAACACAGGAATCCTCACAGCGTCGGGCGTAAGGTTTTTGATGAGCGATATGGCGATGTTTGAGCATATCAATACGAAAGCCGTCGACAGTCCCATCGATATGCCGTTGATAAGCGATGTGGTGGTGGCGAGGGTAGGGCACATGCCGAGGAGAAGCACGAAGGTAGGGTTCTCCTTAATCAGTCCGTTTATAATAATTTTCCAACTGTTCATTTATTGCGTGTTTTTCCGATGCCAAAGGACTTGCGCGGTCAGTGGCATCGTATGGTTTATGGTATGTTTATGAGCCAAGTGATGACCTATAAGCCTTGTATGCTTGGTTGACAGCTTTCAGGAAGGCCCTCGACGTTATGGTTGATGACGTGATGCCATCGACATCACCTCCGTCCTTGCTCACGCTCAGCGGCTTGTCGTCTGACAGCTTACGGCCAATGACATTGCCCTTGCCGTCCTTTTGGAACCACTTGTCGGCCTTCTGTCCCAATCCTGGGGTCTCACTCGACTGCAATATCTTGTACCCCAACACCTTGTAGTCGCTTGACAGTCCTACCAAGACTTTCAAGTCGCCGCCAAAGCCCATTACCGAGCTTTCAATGGCAGCCCCAAGAGGTTTGCCGTCAGCGGTCTCGGTGTTGTGGATTACGTATTTGTTTTCCGTGCCGTCATTGTTCACGGCTATGGTATCGGTCTTCGTCACCTTGAGGCTCGACGTGCCCATCACGTCTTTTATGCCATTGTTTATCTCGTTGATGGCCTGCTGTTTGATAGGTCCAGCAGTCACCTCGTTGACCCACGCGAGCACGAGGGCTGCCACGAGCGACACCACCGTCAGCACGATTACCATGTTTTGAATAGAAGATTTCAGCTTTTCCATTTCATGTCTTTTGTGTAATTACCTTTCGTCATGCCATTGGCGGCATCATTTGTCGCTGTATCGGCGAGGCTTGACGTAAGTGTTTATCAATGGCGTAAAGGCGTTCATGATGAGTATGGCGAACGACATACCCTCAGGGTAAGCGCCCCAGTTGCGTATCACCACTGTTATGGCTCCAATGGCCACGCCGTAAATCAGTTGTCCGCGGTGGGTCATTGGCGATGTCACATAGTCGGTTGCCATGAACACCGCGCCCAACATCACGCCACCGCTCAACACCGATGCCACGGGATTGGCGTAGGCGGGGTTGGCAATGTGCATCAGCGCGGTCAACACGAAGACCGTGGCGATGATGCTCA
>DAIOUH010000067.1:0-14008 GCA_036751585.1 Prevotella sp.
TGCAGACTTGCTGCAGAAATGGCTGTCGAGCCTAAAGCCGACAACACAAGGATAAGCCCTACCAACATTGAGATATGGAAACATTTCGTGCCGTCGGTCGTGCCGTCGGTTGCCATTACCATAAGTGCCATTCCAAAGGCACCGCCCAACTGGTGGGCAACGTTCACAAACCCTGACGCTGCCCCTGTGTTCCCGTTATCCACTCCCTCAATGCCGAGGTTTGTGAGCGGACTCATGGCAAGACCTTGTCCAAAGCCTATAAGCAACATGGGAAGGCAAATTGAAACCAGGTATGTGTCTTCTTTATGAAACGAGGCAAGCCACAAGAAACCCATGGCAAGCATCGCCAGCCCCCCACACAACACCCTCACGTTACCGTGCCGTCCCACAAGTCGCGGTACGCACAAAGCTCCGCAAAAAGTGGTGACGGTCATTGGCAGGAATGCGCAGCCCGTGAGCAAGGGCGTGAAGTGAAGCACATCCTGCAAGAGCTGGGACATGGCAAAATTGTAGCCCATCAATGCCCCTATGAGCAACAGCCGCGAGAGATAGCCGTTGCAGCGGTTGCGCGAATGAAACAGAACGGCAGGAATAATAGGGCAACTGGCCTTGCGCTCCACCACGCATAGTGCGATGATGCACAAGCAGCCTAACGTTGTCCACGGCAACGGGTGGCGTGCGCCGTCAAGAGCGTAGACCAAGGCGAAAGCCGCCGAGGCCGACAGCGCAGTACCTGTAAAGTCGAGGTGTTCTCTGTTTGATTGCTTTGGTGCAAGTAACCATTCATGCGCATAGGCGAACATCAATACCGTAATGGGTATGTTAACCAAAAAACCATAGCGCCAGGAGGCGTAACTCGTGATTGCGCCGCCAAGCACAAGCCCCACGCAGAGTCCAAGTCCCGATATGCTGCCATACCATGCCACCGCCTTCACCCGTTCCTTTCCCTCGAAATAGTCCACTATCAGTCCCAACGCTGCCGGAGCCATGACGGCAGACCCTGCTCCCTGCACGAAGCGTGCGGCTATCATGCAGACGGCATCTGGCGAAAGCCCAGCCCCCAACGAGCCAATACAGAACAGTATGAGCGAAATGCAAAACGTCTGTCGCCGGCCGTAGATGTCGCCCAGCCGTCCGCCGGCCAGCATAAATCCGCCAAAGGCAAGAACGTAGGCATTCTGCACCCACGACAACGCGACATGCGTGAGCCGCAGGTCGGCAGCAATATCGCTTATGGCTGTTATGACAAGCGAGCCGTCTATGCCCACTACAAGATAGCTCGACAATACCAATGCAAGCACTATCCGCTTGCGCCGTGTGGATGTAACCGCTAATGATTCCATGTCGTTTCTTTCTTTTTTGTTTGCGGTTGCAAAGTTACAGGCTTAATGGCAGACGGTTGGTAGCGAAATTTCTGATAAAAGTAGTCAAATCATATATTCTTATGCAATAGCGGTGTGGATTGTGCGTTGTTTTTACATAGAAAAATATAATTTTGCATGAATGAAAAATCATGTTCCTAGTGTGTCGTCCACTTAATAGCAGAAAAACAATGCCTAAGATTACAGAATACTATATAGCAGACTACTGTCGAATGGTAGGTGCCGAATGTGTCAATCCGTTGGTATGCGTGATTGACTTCAACACGTTGCCGCCCATATTGTTTAACCAACCTGTGCGGATGTTCGGCTATTATGCCATTTACATTAAAGGACCGAAGTATACCGAACTGCACTACGGCAACACGTCGTATGATTATAGCGAGGGGGCATTGGTGTTTTTCGGTCCTGGGCAGGTGGCAGGCTCTGAGGGCGATGGCTTGCGTCATCAGGTGCAGGGACATGTGCTGATGTTTCATCCTGACCTGATAGCAGGCACCCCTTTGCAGCAGCTCATGCCGCAATACTCGTATTTCTCTTACAACACGAGGGAGGCCCTTTTCCCGACATGCAGAGAGAAGACACTGCTCTTGGACGTGTTCGGCAAGATTGACGACGAGCTGCATCAGGCTGTTCCCGACCAGACAATCATCACCGACTACATAAAACTTTCGCTCGACTACTGTCTGCGTGCTTACGACCGACAGTTCCAATCGCAGCCGACAGTAAACGATGACATTCTCGCACGGTTTGAGAAACTGTGCGATGATTATTACAACAGCGGACTGTCCAAGACACATGGTCTGCTCACAGTGCAGTATTGCGCCGAACGTCTGTGTTTTTCTGTCAACTATCTGAGTGACCTCATACGAAAGTCAACAGGTATGTCGCCACAGAAGCATATCCGGCAAAAGACAATGGACAAAGCCCAGACCCTGCTGCTGACCACACCGAAACGTATCAATGAGATAGCAGCCGAGTTGGGCTTCCAGCAACCGCAGAATTTTTCAAACTGGTTCAAGCGGATGGAGGGATGTACACCTAATAAATATAGGGAGACGATGGGGAAATAATGCATTCCAAGCTTTTTGAGTAATCGCAATTTTTTATTTTGTCACACCATCATTGAGAAATAAACTCTTGGCTTAATGAGTTGAACCGTTGGAGAACAGGTTGAGCACAACAACTCCAGCGATGATGAGCGCGATGCCTATAGCTGAGGCTATGTTAAACTGCTGCTTAAAGAAAAACACGGAAACGACGTTTCCCAACACGATGCCCAATCCTGCCCATACCGCATACGTAATGCCCAAAGGTATGGTCTTTAGAGATAGGGACAGAAAAATACAAAAAACATCTGATTTTAGGGGCTTGCAGCACTTTGTTTTTCTGTGGGCTTCGATTTATTTTTGTTTGTCTGGCAAACTCAGATTTTCTTCGTAACTTAGCGGTGCAAAACATAAAGTCATGCAAGACGATGGCAAAACTTGTAAACTTTTATCCTGTAGGAGTGCAAACTTTCCAAACGATTCGTGAGGAAAATTATCTCTATGTGGACAAGACGAAATATATAGTGGATTTCAGGCAGAAGAAAATGAGGTATGCCTTTCTGAGTCGTCCGAGACGATTCGGAAAGTCGCTCTTTGCCTCTACGCCCCAGGGTTACTCAATCGGTTGAGCAACAAGAACGAGCGTGACTTTCAGGCGGTATTCTATCTCATTTCTTATGTTGAAAAATAACTCAATAGAAAAGATAACACGATTGACTGACTCCACAAAGGGGGAGTTAGTAGAAGTTTGGGAGGAGTCAGTAAGAAGTTCGCACCACTTTCTTACGGAGGATGACATCAAGTTCTATCGCTCTCGCTTGAGAGACATTTATTTGCAAGCGGTAGAACTGTACGCCATTCGAGAAGGACGAATCGTGGCGTTCATGGGATTGAGTGACGATATGGTGGAAATGCTTTTTGTGTTGCCTTCAGAAAAAGGAAAAGGATATGGCACTTCTTTACTAAACTTTGCTTTTTATGACAAGCACATCCATAAGATAGACGTGAATGAGGACAATAAGGAGGCTTACGCCTTTTATCTGAAGCGTGGCTATAGAGTTGTTGGCAGGGATGCCTTAGATGCCGATGGCAAGCCTTACCCAATAGTTCATTTGCAAAAAGGTCGTTAAGCACCAAAACCGAAATAGAGGTAATTCAATCTGTAATTTGGTTAATGTCCGTTCAATGTAATATTGCTAACTTTGCAAAACAAAGAAACCTATAAAGACAATAGAGCTATGGACAATATCAAGTTGACTGGCGGCGTTGACATGCCGCAGATGGGTTATGGCGTTTATCAAGTTACGCCGGAGGAGTGTGAGCGTTGCGTTATGGATGCCATCAGCGTTGGCTACCGCATGATTGACACGGCGCAGGCCTACCACAACGAGGAGGCCGTGGGGCGCGCGTGGAAGAAGAGCGGAGTGAGCCGCGACGACCTGTTCCTCGTCTCAAAGGTGTGGATCTCCAACTATGGCGAGGGGCAGACGATGAAGAGCATCGACGAGAGTCTGCGCAAGCTCCAAACCGACTACCTCGACCTGATGCTCCTCCACCAGCCGTTCTGCGACCGCTACGGTGCATACCGCGACTTGGAAAGGGCTTACAAAGCAGGCAAGCTTCGCGCCATCGGCGTGAGCAATTTCTACCCAGACCACCTCATCGACCTCGCGTCTAACGTGGAGATTCCTCCTATGGTGAACCAGGTGGAGACCCACGTCTTCAACCAGCAGCACGAGGCACGCAAGTTCATGGACGAGTTTGGCACGCACATCATGGCTTGGGCTCCGTTGGCAGAGGGCAGAAACGATCTGTTCACCAATCCTGTGCTCATGCGCATTGGCGAGAAGCACGGCAAGACGGCGGCACAAGTGGCCCTGCGATGGCTGCTGCAGAGCGACGTGATAATAATCCCCAAGACCACGCACAAGGAGCGCATGAAGGAGAACTTGCAGCTCTTCGACTTTGAGCTCGACACGGAGGACCTTAAAGCCATTGCCTCGCTCGACACCAAGCACAGCCTTTTCTTCGACCATCACGACGGCGAGGTGGCAAAACAGTTTATGGAGTGGCGCAGCCTTGTGAAGCCTACCGAATAAGCCAGGCACAGGGCATGCGGATAAATTACACTTAAAAAAACAAGAAACACAATGAAACCATTTATAATCAGTCACATGATGGAATCGGTGGACGGTCGTATAGACTGCGCCATGACCGAACAAATAGAGCCATCTAACGCTTATTATGACGCACTCGACCAGCTAAACTGTCCCACGACACTTGAGGGACGCGTTACGATGCAAATTCATTTTGCCGACCCGGAGCCGTTCGTTGCAAATGACAGCACACCTATTGGTAAAAAATGTTTCCACAAGGCTTCGCAGGAAGAGGGCTATGCCGTGGCAATCGACACCATGGGTAAACTGAAATGGCCGTCAAATGTGCATGAAGGCAAGCCGCTCCTTGTCATCACCTCCGAGGCTTGCGCCAAGGAATACCTTGACACACTGACCGCGCAAGGCATCTCATGGATTGCCGTCGGAGCGGAGCGTATCAACCTCGCCAAGGCAGTAAGCATCCTCAACATTGAGTTCGGCGTTGAGCGTATGGCAGTGGTCGGCGGTGGACACATCAACGGCGCTTTCCTTGCGGCTGGTTTGCTCGATGAGGTAAGCGTGATGATAGGCCCTGGCATTGACGGACGCAAGGGCATGGCCTCAGTGTTCGACGGCATCGCTGAACACAACCGCCCTGCAACGCTGTTGAAGCTAAACTCCATTGAGCGCATGGGCGACACGGTGTGGCTCAGATATACTTTTGCGTAGTTATACTGTTCTGCTTATATTATTTCACAAACACTCTGCAAGGCTTACCGGTAGATTTGTTTTCCACGTCAATATCTATCGTGAGCCTTGCGGATGTTCTGCCTTTTATCGGTAATAGGTTCGCGTTCTCAATGACATGACATCCAGATTGCTCGCATAAGACATCCATGCCAGTGTGAATCTTTCCAGATTCGCCCAGACCGTGGGAATCGAGCAAGATGAACGAAGGGTGATGCGTCAAGAGTTCTCTTAAAGCATCGTCATTTATAAATATTTTTGTAGAGTGATACGCGTCAGAAGCATATTCATGTTGCTCCATATTACCTGTATATAACACAAGGACCATGTCTTTCAAACTTGGAAGCAAACGGCACCGCTCTCTTGTCGGCATGCCATCCGTACAATCAAGAATCAACGCGTTCATTTCATAATGTGATGACGAGGGCACTTTCGTATAACAGTCCAAATGAGTGCCGATATGTCCTCTTGCCCCTGTTCTTGAACGAGCTAAAGCACGTTGAAAGACAGGGCTATCTTCTGTAAGTGACAAATGCAACTGTTTCATGTCTTTTCTGATTATGACGCCGTAAAGGGCAACAGTTGCAAAGATACATTTTTCCTTTAAACAACAGTTCATTTTTGTTTTAGTATTTTTAGACGAAAACATTCGATGTAGTTTTCTTTGGCAATAAACCCTGAATATCACATCTTCCGTTAAAAATACGAGGAAATAAAAAAGGTACGATTATTGCAAGTATGAAAGTATTAATAAGTACTTATGTCAGCTAATATTTTTTACACCAATATCTAAACTTATAAGAATCATGAAGTCAAATGGTAAGCCACGAAAGGAAGGTAAAAAGTCAACAAGAAAAGTTACAAACAAGTTTTGGAAAACTGTCAAACGAACACTTACCCATCTCATAAAAAGTGGAAAAAAGAGAAAAAAGGCGACCACCAATACTCAAAAGCACGACTTCTTACGCTTTTCCCAAAAACACATCATGAAGATGAAAAACCAACGCTCGCAAAGTACCATTAGTAATTATTATACAGCATCACGTTCACTTATTATGTTTCTTAAAAGCAGGAATGCCAGGCACCCGGATTTGCCCATCACGCTTTGTATCAACGAAATTGATAGCCATTTCATCCAAGGATATGATCATTGGCTAATGGAAAGAGGAGTATCCATCAATACGCGATCTTGCTATCTCCGTTCTCTACGGGCTATCTACAATGAATATCCATTGGCAAAGGTGAAGAAAAGCGACCCATTCAAAGATGTTTTCACGGGTAATGCGCCCACGACGAAACGTGCCATATCAGCAAAGGAAGTCAAGATGATTGAAAAGGCTGATATAACAAACGACAAAACAACCGATAGGAAAAAGCATCATTCAGAATTAGCTAAGACGCAGGACATCTTCCTATTCTCCCTTTATGCCATGGGGATGGCCTTTGTTGACATATATCACCTGAGGCGCTCACAAGTCAAGGGAAACGTGATTACCTATAGCCGTCACAAGACCGGGCAAACAGTTAGCGTAAGAATAGAGCCTTGCATGAAGGATATATTCAACAGGCACTCCGTGCAAAATTGTGACTACGTATTCGCGTCACTTCACACACAGGATTACTCCAGTGCCCTCAACCAATATAACCGCAACCTTAAGGCTTTGGCTAAGCGAGCAGGAGTAACTTCGCATCTCACGTCTTACGTGGCAAGGCACACCTGGGCAAGTTTGGCATATAAGCATAATATAGGCATCCCCATCATATCGCAAGCCATGGGGCATACAAACATCACGACCACGATGATTTACATCAGGCAATTGGACAATCAACAAATATTCAGTGCTAATAATAATCTTTTGAAGGCTTTGAAATTAAATGGTCGCAAATGATTAAACATCTGCATGATAAAGCTACTAAATGACTTGCCATTACACTTACCTCTTGGCAAGAGGTACTTTTACCGTTTGCAAAGGTACTAAATATTCCAATACACTACAAGCTTTTCAATATATATTTAATATTTATTTGCGTTTTTGGTACGCCATTAAAAATTTAAGCAACACACCACTCCTATAACGCACTATATCACAGACCATTATACCACACCTTACACCTCTTGCCAAGAGGTATAAGAAAATACAAAAACATTCAATTCAACAACAAGACAAGACATGACGAAGAAAGCTTATGAAAAACCAGAGACCATCGTCATCGCTGCCATAACAAATACAGGGCTTATGACTAACATGTCGCACTCTGACCAAGTCTCGGGGAATATGTATGTTGACGGTGCCGAAAGAGTGGATTTCAATTGGGGCGGCAACGGCTCGGATAATGATAAGGAAAAAGATGAAAACGGAGATATTTGGGGAGATT
This sequence comes from Prevotella sp., assembly GCA_036751585.1. Lineage (GTDB taxonomy): Bacteria > Bacteroidota > Bacteroidia > Bacteroidales > Bacteroidaceae > Prevotella. Next base: position 7,648 of record DAIOUH010000067.1, read on the forward strand.
AAGTTATAGTCTTCCGTGATAAGGTTTTGTCAACGCACAAATGTTTCTGCACATTTAATCAAATTATCAATAATCTTGGAATATGAAAAGAAACGCATTCTACTCAAAGTATATCCATGCCACCTTGCGAGGTCTTAAACGGGCGACTTGTCTGCTTGTGGTTGTCTGCAGTTCAATCAACTTGATGGCGGACGAGTTCGAATACTTAGGTTACACTTATACCATCATGGAGGGAGGGGAAAATGTAAGTTTGGCACATGGCAAGGCTGTCAATGGTTGCATTGTGGTACCGACCTATGCCTATGATGGAGACAAGGCATATCCCGTGATAGAAGTTGGGAAATCCGCTTTCGAAAATGAGAAGAACTATACTAAGGTCGTGATAGGAGACAATGTTCAAAATATAAGTTATAGGGCTTTCTATCATTTTGGCGAAGGCACCACCAACAACGTCATCATTTTCGGTAAGAAAACGAAGTACATTTCTCAAAACGCTTTCCCAAACTTTGGTAGAACTGGCGCAGGCAACAAGGTAGTAGTAAAAGGCGATAACTTTTTTGCGAACAGCATCAATATCGGGATATTCCAAAAAGTGAAAAATACTACATTCTATCTTAGGAATCAAGACACTTATGATTATTTCATGAAGTTTGGCAACTGGCACCAATTCGACGCCAGTGAATCCAAGGTCGGCAATTCCTACAAGCTCCCTTTCCCAGTGGAGATGACGATAACTCCTGGCAAGTGGCAGACCGCCATCTTCCCTGAAGAGTTGTCGCAAAACGCCTATGAATCCTATTTCGGCAAAGGCACCCAGTGGGCTTTGTGGACGGGTGGAGCCAACAAAGACAGCGGTATGGCTGAGGGGCAACCTGGCGGAACGTATCAGTACGTCTATCAATTTTCTTCCAAGACAGGAGAGACCATTCCTGCCAACACCCCAATCTTGCTAAAGGCTGGCAATGAGGAATGCCAATATGTGAGCGAAGTGGCCTACGACGAAAATAAATGCCAGCTTTGTTCCGATGACCTAACGGAATATCAAAAGCCTACATGGGGGCACACAGCCTACATGATGGGTGCCACGGAGGATTATACCTTGAAGAAGGGCGAGTTTTACTTGCGAAGCAATGCCGATGTAAAGGAATTGTATTTCTTCCAAGCCGACAACGACCGAAACTTCCATGTGCGCAAGGGCAAATGCTGGTTTAGGCTGACCGAAGAAGAGACTGGCGAGGTGTCGAATGCTAAGATTGGTTTCTCCATTGATGGCGAGACCACAGCCATCGACCATGTGGAAACGGAGAGGCCAAAGGTTTCCACAGGGAGCATATACAGCCTGACTGGCCAATACGAGGGCGATGACATGAGTAAACTTCCCAAGGGCATACACATCGTGAACGGAAAGAAAATCATCATCAGATGATGGTAAAATAAAACAAACAGATTAGATTAATTTTATGCTTACTTACCGGAAAGACAGAAAGGTTTCCAGTACCAAAAGTGTAGGAAACTTCATTGGCAAATTCGTATTGCTCATCGCTTTGCTCTTCTGCGGAGCAACGGCTTATTGCGCAAGCGGCAAGACTTTCAACTATTTAGGTTACACCTACACGTTGAATGCAGATGGTAATAGCGTCACGCTAACCAATGGCAACAATCCAAGCAACACTTCGGATGTTATCATTCCCAACTACGCATACGATAGCGACTCTGAGAGAAAGTATGCGGTAACCATCATTGGTAATAACGCATTCGATAGTTATAGAGGCATGAAGGTGGTGATAGGTGACAACGTGCAAAAAATCGGGAACAAGGCCTTTGAGCATTTTGGCGAGCATCAGCAACAAGTTTTGCTCATCCTTGGCAAGGGTCTTACCTCATTGGACAACAAAGCATTCGAGCATGTCGGAGAAAGTGGATATGCCAATATCATCTGCAAGCGCACGACACCTCCTACCATTGATAAACAGACATTTGAACACGTACAGAAATCTACGTTCTATATCGCAGACGAAGAAACTTACGACAAATACAGAAGAGCCAAAATTTGGTCTGATTACGATAATGATAAACAAGGAAACCGCTATCAATGGCCAATACCTTGCTATAGCGAAATTGTGGGCGGAAAATGGCAGACCATTATTGTGCCCGAAGACTTGGATGATGACAAAATAAATGCCTATTTCGGTGAAGGCACACAAGTGGCTATACTTGAGGATGGAAAATATGATAAATCTACAAACACATATACCTTGGAATTTGTAAAAAACTGGAAAGATAAAATGTATGCCAATACGCCATATTTTATCAAGGCAGGCGACAAGGAGGCCAGTTATGCCACGGATATTGCGCTGGATCCTAATGCCACTACCCTCGATTTATCTGTGGCTGTTATGGGCGAAGGCAAGAGAGCCCACATGGTAGGAGTGTGCGACAAGTACACCCTAAAGGAGAATGAATTGTACTTCCGTAATTTAGGAGATGACAAGATGTATTTCTACAGGTCTGATGGCTCAGGCAAAGATTTCGTCAACAAGGGAAAATGTTACTTCAAAATCACAAATGAGAATGAAAGCACGCCTTTAAGCGCGAAGATGTCTATCAGCTTAAGAAATAGCTCCACTACGGGAATCACAACGGTGGAACATCCCAATGACCGCAAGGCAACCGCCATCTATGGCATCGACGGTCAATATCTCGGCTCAGACCTCAAAGCCCTTGGCAAGGGAGTTTACATCGTCAACGGTAGGAAAATCGTCAAATAAATGTTTTTCACGAGAAAACACACAATCATATCTTTGTACAACTATGAAAAGTGATTGTACCACAAATAACAATAAAGAAGCAAAGGGATTGGAAAAGAAAAAGTATATCAAACCCAGCATACAAATATTGGCATACGACACAGACAATGTCTTGTTGGCAGCCACTACTTCTTCCCCTGTCAATGGGACTTTGCCTGATGATAATAACATCAACTATGGTGGCGACTCCTCAAAGGATCCCAACCAAGGGCAAGGCGGAGATGCCAAAAAAAACACCAACATCTGGGGCAGTTGGGATGATTAGTAAACGTTGCAAAAAATAGCATCGGTAATATCACAAGGATTTAATCAACCATCATATAGATTAAATTTTATTTATAAGTTGTGGGGCGTGTCTTATCATAGGCACGCCCTATTTTGTGTTATTATATCGAAAAGCTTCGGAAAAATTTGGATGTTCGGCAATATGGTTGTAACTTTGGAAAAACAACTTACACAATTTACATGAAACGATTATTAATAGCCGCCTACCTATTGTTGGCAATGAGCGCGACGACCTTGGCACAGACCGAGGCAGAGTGTCTATCCTTTCTCTACAAGAGTATGTCCACTCCTGACCGCATAGACTACCCAAAAGCCTACTGGCAGAAGCAGGCTCGCATGGCATTGAAGGCAAAAGCTGATATGCCGTGGGGAAAGAAAGTGCCCAAATGGGAGTTTGAGAACTTTGTCCTTCCCGTCCGAGTGAACAATGAGGCACTTGACGATTCGCGCGAGGTAATCTACAAGGAATTGGCTCCTCGCCTCAAAGGGCTCACCATGGAGCAAGCCGCATTGGAGGTGAACCACTGGTGCCACGAAAAGGTGAGCTACCGTCCGAGCGACGGTCGCACGTCTTCACCGCTTGCCACGATGCGCAATAGCATTGGCCGTTGCGGAGAAGAGAGCACGTTCGCCGTTGCCGCCCTACGCTCCGTCGGCATACCAGCCCGTCAGGTTTATTGCCCGCGTTGGGCTCACACCGATGACAACCACGCATGGGTTGAGGTATGGGTAGATGGCCGTTGGCGCTTCATGGGTGCTTGCGAGCCAGAGGCGACCCTTGACAAGGGCTGGTTCAATTGGGCGGCAAGTCGCGCCATGCTCATCCGCGCTTACGACTATGAGGGCAACGAGATAGCCACGACCGACACTTATGCGCCGACAAAGACCTTGAAGGTGAAAGTGGTGGATGAAGAGGGTAAGGCCATACAAGGCGCCACGGTCGACTTCCGCATCTATAACTACTCGGAGTTCTATCCACTGTGCACCACTAAGAGCGATGCCAACGGTTATGCCACTTTCAAGACGGGCTATGGCGACCTGCAGGTGTGGGTCAGCACGAAAGACAAGTATGGCGTGAAGAAAGCAGACGCCTACTCCACCGAAATCTCCATAACCCCTTGCCACAAGATGGGAAGCTCATGGGTTGACGAATACGACTTGCACGTTCCCACGACCGTGCTCGAAGAGCCTGACCGCAGCATAGTCGACACGGTAAGCGCCAACGGCAGACGCTTGGCAGCGGAAGACAAGATTCGCACCGCTTACCAGAAAAAGACGTTCTATCAAGGCGACAACGACATTTTGAAGAAGGCGCGCAGCAACTGGAAGGTAATGGATAAATTCTTAAAGGAGAAGAATCCAAAGACCGACCTCGTGATTAAGGGTCTTAGCGAGAAAGACCTTCGCGACGTGAGCATTGACGTGCTTCACGATGCTTGCCTACTCAACAACGACGCTTTGCAAAGCGGGGGCATTCGCGTCTCCACGGAGCATCTCCGCCCTTATGTGGCGTTCTTGCAGAAACACCTGCCAAAGATGACGGCAAAAGAGTGGATTGCCTGGGTTGAGAAAAACATCAAGGTTGACAACTCAAACAACCCGAAAGAGCTCTTCGTGTCGGTCGTTGGCGTTTACAACAACCGCAAGTGTGATGACCGCAGCCGCGAGCTCTTCACCGTGGCTGGCGCTCGCGCGCTTGGCATGAAAGCCAAGCTCGACCCATTGGGAAAGGCAATGATTGCCGATGGCGACTCTTGGATCCAACTCAGCTCTGACCATGCTGCCGACACTCAACAAGCCCAAGGCACACTCAAGCTCGACGTGCCAGCCGATGTAATGTACTATCATGGCTACACCATCTCAAAGATGATTGACGGCCGTCCAACGTCACTTGATTATGCAGACGATGACCCAACCGTGACAGAGAAGTTCCGCAACGGTCTCAACCTTCCGGCTGGCGACTACCTGCTCACCACTGGCACACGACTCAAAGGTGGCGACGTGCTCACCCACAGCGTGATGTTCACGTTGAAGGCTGGCCAGACAACGACCGTACCCGTATTCTTCCGCACAAGTTCACGCAGCGTGAAAAGCGACTTGCAACTTGACGACAGCGAGAAGAACGCAAGTGCCACGTCAGTTCAAAGCGCACAGTAATAGTAACTTATAAACATCAGCCCCTTGGCTTCTTGCTATGTAGAAGAAGCCAAGGGGCTTAATTTTAATATCTTGACAATATGAAATTGGAAGTATGTTGCGGAAATGTCGAAAGCGTAAAAGCCGCCGTTGAGGGTGGCGCTGACCGCATAGAATTGTGCCGCGACTTAGAGCTCGACGGACTCACGCCAAATCAGGACACTATTCGCGAGGCCGTGAGCCTCTGTCATCCTGCCGGACTGTTAGTCCACGTGCTCATTCGCTCTCGCGAAGGCAGTTTCGTCTACGACGATGCCGAGGTTGAGAAGATGGCGGAAGAGATACGCATGTCTGTCGGTGAAGGCGTGGATGGCGTGGTCATTGGCGCGCTCACGCCCGATGGCGACATAGACATCAACGCGTGCCGCAAATGGATCGACGTGCTACGACTGGCGGACGGAAACCTCCGTTGCAACGTGACGTTTCATCGCGCCTTTGACGTATGCAACAATCCATTAGAGGCTATGGAGCAGATAGCACAATTGGGTTGCAACCGTATTCTCACCTCCGGGCAACAGCCAATCGCCGAGAAAGGCATTCCATTGCTGAAGCAGCTCGTGCGAAAAGCCAAGGAAATATCAGCCAAGTCGGGGCATGAGTTTAACATATTGTGTGGCGCGGGCGTGAACACCCAAAACGCCAGCCTCATATTAAAGGCGACGGGAGCCACGGAAATCCATGGCTCCCTACGCACGGGTCTCGTGTCAGACGCGCAAAAGATAAGGCAAGTAAAGCAGTCTATCTCTTGACCACTATCACGTGGTCTGGCGCGGTCAATGTCGCTGGAACGGCAAGGTTCAACTCCTTGTTTTTATATGTATAAGTCACCTTCTTTCCAGTTTGGAAGTCGGTGACTTCTTTTGGTTTCTTTGCCATGGGTATCGTGACAGTGTTCGGAGCTTTCGTTCCTTCAGCAGGGCAGATGTGGACATACACCTTGCCCTCTTTCTCGGTAGTGGCACCCCACTCGCAAGGCTTCACTGGCCCAGCCACGCTGCCATAGAGCGTCTCGCCATAGACACGCATCCACTTGCCCATCTCCTTTAACCTGTCGAGAGCCAGCGCGGGAAGCT
>DAIOUH010000068.1:0-13733 GCA_036751585.1 Prevotella sp.
CAAATGTACTAAATTTTTGTTACCCCCCCTTAAATACTTATAAAATTAGACAATATTAACGCGCATTAACACAGTTGGTCATCTTATGCGTCTTTATTAGGAAGAATGGCGATAGAATAACAGGCGTGGCTATTTCATTACGCACAAAAGAAAGGGTCGTATCAAAGCTAAAGTTGAGCTTGATACGACCCTTTATGATGATACAAATATATGGGCTTCGGCTTTACGCTTGAATCGCGTCGTCATTCAAGCGTAATCGCGACGCGATTCAAGCGTAAAGCCATTGCGATTTAAGCGTAATCGCGACGCCTTTGCGCTGGAATGCCGAACTGTCTGTTTCTTAGGCATCTACGGTTTGTAGCGTTGCCTTTCGCGTTTGCTATTTCAATAATCGTTTGCTTAGTGCCCTTACGGGATAATACACTGCCAGCCAACCAGCGGCAATGACGGTGAAGAAGATGACAACAACGTCGGAGTAGTGCACGCTGACGGGGTAGGCGGACACCACGAAGCCATCGCCGCCACCCATGCTTACCAGGCCAAACTGTTGCTGGAGCAGGCACAGGAGCAGTCCGATGCCGATGCCGATGAGCGCGCCGATAACCGAAATCATGCGGCCCTCGAAAAGGAATACCCTCGTGATTTGCTTGTCGTTGGCGCCAAGGTTGCGGAGTGTGACCACATCTTCCTTCTTGTCGATGATGAGCATCGACAGTGAGCCGATGATGTTGAAACACGCCACCACGAGGATGAACGTGAGGAAGATATAAGCCATGAGCTTCTCTATCTCCATTATCTTGAACGTGTCGGCCTGTTGCTCATACCTGTCTTCCACCTTGAACCGCTTACCGGCAATGTCCTGTATGTCGCTCTTCACGGCGTCGAAGTTGGAGCCAGGCTTCAACCTCAGTTCCAATGCCGTCACTTCGCCTTGCGCGTTGAACAGTCTTCTCGCGAAGCCGAGCGACGTGAGAATGTAGTTCTTGTCGTATTTGCTGTTGTTCACAGTGAACACGACACCGCTTGAAAGCAGCGAGTCGAGCACGAATCCACCTTCCACGTTGCTCATGTCGAGCTGTCCCTGTCGTTGCGGGGCGTAGATGCGCAGGTAGTTGTCCCATCGCGCCCCGAGACCTAAGTTGTTGGCAAGGCGTATGCCTGGCGTTCCAAACTCAAGGTTGGCGGTGTGGAGCTGGAATTGCCCGTCGCCGTAGAGGATGTCGTTGATGTGCGTGAGGTCGGCGAAGTTGTCGTCCACGCCTTTTATTGTCACCATGGCTTGTCTGCCCTTGTAAACGGCAAGAGCCATGTCTTCGAATGTCTCCGTGGCTACGTCAATCTGGGGCAGTTTCTTTATCTTGCACAGTGCAGGGTCATCGGCGGCTACCGACTTTCCCGTGACGGGCACCACTTTGAGCTGCGGGTCGAAGTTGGTGAAGAAACTTGCCACGAGGTCGTGGAAGCCATTGAACACCGACATGACGATGACGAGAGCCATCGTGGCTACCGCCACGCCAATGACGGAAATTATGGATATGACGTTTATGGCGTGCGTTTTTTTCTTGGAGAAGAGGTAACGTCGCGCTATGAAAAATGGGAAGTTCACCTTTGGTGATGTTTTTGTCTGGAGAATGGTCTACTTTTTCAGCAGGCTGTCAATATGCTCGATGTAGTCGAGGCTGTCGTCCTGGAAGAATCTCAACTCAGGGATGATGCGCAGCTGATTGTGCACACGCTTGCCGAGGTCGTAGCGTATGGTCTTCTCGTTTTTGCGTATGTTGTCGAGAAGGTCTTTCGCCTTTTCAGGCGGGAAGATGCTGAGGTAAGCCGTGCAGATACTCAAGTCGGGGCTTACCCTCACGCGTGTCACGCTCACGAGAATGCCGTGGGTTTGGCGTGTTTGGCCTTGGAAAATCTCGGCGAGCTCTTTTTGCAGCAGTCGCGCTATCTTGTTCTGTCTTGTCTCTTGCATGTCTGTTGTCTTGTTTTGGTGTTATAAATCTATATGTGTGGCATCTACCTTTTCGTGGAGGAATATGGAAGCGGAGTCCATGAACTTCTTGGCGTTCTCGGTGGAGTAGTATCTCACGTCTCCGCCTTTGGTTAATCGTGTCTCCATCTCTGGATGCCTTTTGAGATAGTCTTTCAGCTTGCTTGCCACGTATGCTCCTTGTGGCACTATGGTTATTCCGGGCGGGGTGAATTTCAATATCTTCGGCATGAGCAGCGGGAAATGCGTGCAGCCGAGGATGATGGAGTCTATTTCTGGGTCTTTCTTCAAGAGTTGGTCTATTCTCTTTTTCACGAAGTAGTCGGCACCTGGTGAGTCTGCCTCGTTGTATTCCACCAGTGGTACCCAGAATGGGCAAGCCTGTCCAGTGACCTTGATGTTTGGCCAAAGCTTGTGTATCTCCATGTCGTAGCTTTGGCTTTTCACCGTTCCCTCGGTGGCGAGCAAGCCGACATGATTGTTTCGCGTGATGTTTCCAATGACTTCAGCCGTTGGCCTTATCACACCGAGCACACGTCTCTTGGGGTCCCAGTTGGGCAGGTCGTTTTGCTGAATTGAGCGCAACGCCTTTGCCGACGCGGTGTTGCAGCCGATGATGACCAGTTGGCAACCCATGGTGAACAGACGCTCCACGGCTTGCCTTGTAAACTCGTAAACCACGTCGAAAGAGCGAGGTCCGTAAGGCGCCCTGGCGTTATCGCCAAGGTAAATATAGTCGTATTGAGGCAACGTCTGCCTGATGCCATGAAGGATGGTCAGGCCTCCGTAGCCAGAGTCGAAGACCCCTATCGGTCCTGGAACTTGTGGAAAAAGAATAGTATTTTTCTGTTGCATACCATTATCTTGAGGCCTTGATGACCTCCTCCGTGATGTCTTCGCCCATGATAGTGTTGAGGTATGGCATATTGCCCCCGTCGGTGTTCACCACGAAAGCGAGACCTCTTTGTTGTCCAATGCGTGTGATGGTGGCTTGTATTGTCTTTTTGAGTGGGGTGATGGCTTCCTGCTTGGCTTGCTCCAAGAGCCGTTGCGCTTCTTTCTTGAAAGCCATGTTCTTTTCCATGAGCTCTTGCAGTTCGGCTTGTCGCTTCTGCCTGATTGACGGCGCGAAGTCGCTCTGCCCTTCAAGGAAGAGCTCGTATTTGCTGTTGAACTCATCTTCCACGCGCTTCATTTCGCTGTCATACTTCGCTTTCAGCTCTTTAAGGCTTTTCATTGCGGTGTTGTATTCCGGCATGGCATGGAGCACGCTGTCACAACTGAGGTAGCCAAACCTGATGGCTGGTTGCTGGCCATCCTGATTGACGGGCATTGCCACTTGCTCACGCATCGTCGTCTCCGATTGCGCGTTGGCTGAAAGCATTGTCGCCGTGGCGATGAAAAAGAGGATGAGTTTCTTCATGGTGGTTATAAGTCTGAAAAATGAGGGCGGCAATGCCATGCCGCCCTTGTTTATTTACGAAAGTATGTTTTACTTTGTCTTAGTGAGCTCGGCCTGCACCTTTGAAGTGACATCCTCGACATTCGTGCCTGTGTAAACAGCCACGCCGTCCTCGAAGATGAAGGTGAAACCACCAGCCTTGCCTACGGCGTCAATGGCGTTGCGCACCTTTGTCACGATAGGCTGCATGAGATCTTGCTGCTTCTTTTGCAGGGCCTGTGCGTTGTCCTGGTAAGTCTGCTGGATCTTTTGGTAGAGAGTCTGAAGCTCCTGCTCCTTCTGCTTCTGCTGAGTGGGGTTCATCGTGCTCTTTCCCTTCTCGTATGCCTCGTTCTGGCGAGTGAGCTCGTCTTGCATGCCCTTGAGGTCGTTCTCGTAGGTCTTCTGTTGAGCTTGCAGCTCTCCGTTAACCTTTGCGATGTCGGGCAGAGCCTGCATGATGGTCTGTGTGTTTACCTTGCCAAACTTCTGTGCGAAAGTGGCGAGCGGTGCCATCAGCATGATGAATAATAAAATCTTTTTCATTGTTGTTTGTGTTATTTGTTTGTTGTTTTATCCTTTCCCTAAGCAAGGACACTGCCATTTAGCGAGGCGAGTAGCCTAACTTGCGCAGCACCTCGTCGGAGATGTCTATCTTTGGCGAGCCGAAGATTATGGCGGTGTCGGAAGCGCGGTCGAGCACGAGGCTGTAACCGCGCAAGTCGGCTATCTCCTTCACGGCGTTGTAAATCTCTTCTTGGATGGGCTGCATGAGGCTCTCGCGCTTCTTGTACAACTCTCCCTCAGGAGAGAAATACTTTTGCTTGAGTTCAGCAGCCGCCTTTTCCTTGTTCATTATCTCCTCTTGCTTGGCTTTCTTTTGCTCCTTTGAGAGGAAGACAAGCTCGTTTTGGTAGTTCTTGTACATCGTTGAGGCTTCGGTGTTGAGAGCCTCGACCTCAGCTTGCCACTTCTTCGTGGCTTGGTTCAACTGTTCGTTGGCGCGCTCGTAGGCAGGAATGTTCTTCAAGATATATTCCATATCGATGAGTGCGAATTTCTGCGCGTGACCCATAAGGGGCAGCGCGAGCATCATCGCGATAAGCGCAATACATTTGAAAATGTTTCCTTTCTTCATCTTTGTTTATGTTTTTCCTTTTAGACGAATGATTCGTGTTTTTTGTTACGCTCTATATGATGAAATGTTTTTTAGAACTCTTGTCCCAGCACAAAGTGGAATTGTGAGCCTCCCTTTCGGTTGTTCACGTTGTCCTTGTCGAAGCCGTAACCCCAGTCGATACCCATGAGTCCCACCATTGGCAGGTAAATGCGCACGCCCACGCCGGCGGAGCGTTTCATGTCGAATGGGTTAAACTGCCGTATCTTGCTCCATGCGTTACCACCTTCGAGGAAGGTGAGTCCGTAGATGGTGGTGTTGCCGAGGAGGAACGGATAGCGAAGCTCCAAGGTAAAGCGATCGTAGGCGTAGCCATTGTAAGCTATTGAGCCGTTCTCGTAACCGCGAAGTCCGATTGTCTCCTCGCCAGCGTAGGATGAATAGCCGCTCATGCCGTCACCACCCATGTAGAACGTCTCAAACGGAGACTCCTTGTATTTGTTGTAGCTGCCGAGCAATCCCAAGTCGGCCCTTGTCATGAGCACGAAGCACTTCTGTCCATTGGAGAGGGCGGTGTAAGTCTTCGACTTGAATGACCACTTATGATACTCAATCCACTTGTATTTGTCCTTTTGTTCGTTGACGTAGGTTGGCGAGTTGGGGTTGGTGGCGAGATGTTTGTAGTCCTTGCCGTCCCACAGAGACCATGGCGGAGTGAGCGTCACGCTCGCGCTGAACTCTGAGCCAGTTCTTGGGTAGAGCTGGTTGTCGGTAGATGAGCGGCTCAACGAAATGCTGAAGTTGAGGTTGTTGGCGTTGCCGTTTGTCATGAGGTAGAAGTAGCGCCAGTTTTTCAGCATGTAGCGAGTGTAAGCCGCTTGCACCGAGAGAGTGAAGTAGTCGTCAGGCCAGCGCAAACGCTTACCCCAACCGAGCGACGCTCCGAACATCTGAATGTACTTGTTGGGGTCGTAATAGTTCTCGTAATTGGAATAGTTGTAGCCATACGAGTTGTACCCGTACATATTATAATAGTAGTTATTATATGCCGACTGGTTCCAATAGTTGCTGTTGATATCCGTCTGCTTTGAGTAGTAGATACCAATGGAGAACTGGTTTGGTCGTTTGCCGCCGAACCAGTTGGTGGAGTAGGAAGCGTTGTAGCTCTGGTAGTAGGTGCCGTTGGTCTGCGCGCTTATCGACAGCTTCTCGCCATCACCGATAGGCAGTATGCCACGGTGCTCCTTGTTCTTGCGGAAGAGGTTTGCCATTGAGAAGTTGTTGAGGGTCAATCCTATACGTCCGATGACACCGGTCTGACCCCAACCGAGCGAGAACTCAATCTGGTCGTTTGACTTCTGCTCAAGCATCCAGTTCAAGTCCACCGTTCCCGACTCGTAGTCAGGCTTCACGTCAGGATTGATCTTCTCTGGGTCGAAGTGTCCCATGCTCGCTATCTCACGATACGACCTCATGATGGCGTCCTTGGAGAAAAGATCGCCAGGCTTGGTGCGCAACTCGCGGCGTACCACGTTCTCGTACAGGCGGTTGTTGCCGTAGATGCGCACGTGCGACAAGTGGGCCTGCGGGCCTTCTTGCACGCGCATCTCCAGGTCGATGGAGTCTCCCTCTATGTTTTGCTCCACGGGGTCTATGTTTGAGAACACGTAACCGTGGTTATAATAGAGGTTGCCCACGGCGTCGTCGTCGCTCTTCAAACGCTTGTCGAGGAGCTTTTGGTTGTACACGTCACCAGGGTTCATGCCCAGCACGCGCTGCAAGTAGTCGGTAGTGTAGACGGTGTTGCCCACCCAGTGAATCTTGCGGATATAATATTTCTGTCCTTCCGACACTTTAATCCACACGTTCACGTGCTTTGGGTCGTTGTTCCACACGCTGTCGCCCAAGATGGCGGCGTCGCGGTAGCCTAACTCGTTGTATTTCTCAATGAGCTTCTCCTTGTCTTCCTTCCAGCGCTCAGGCGTGAATTTCTTTGACTTGAGGAATGACGACAGTTTGCCGGCCTCGTGGGTCTTGGCAAACGCGCCTTTCTTGAACAGTCCGCCCTTGATGCGTGAGGACTTCAATTCCTTGTTGCCCTCGATGAAGATGTTGCGCACCTTCATCTTCGACTTCTTGTCGATAATGATGTCGAGTATTACTTGATTCTTCTTTGAGAGATCGTCTTTCTGGTTTATCTCGATGTCGGCGTTCTTATACCCCTTGTCGTCGAAGTATTTCTTGGCGAGAATCTTGGCGCGGTCAATCATGTTGGGCGTTATCTGTCCGCCTTTCAATATGCCGAGCTTCTTCTCCATGTCCTCCCTTTCGGTCTTCTTCAATCCATAATAGTTGATTGTCGACACCCTCGGCCTTGGCTTCAGGGCGATGTGCAGGAATATCTTGTCGCCCACGATGGAGTCGGCTGATATTTGCACGTCGGAGAAAAGTCCGTGTTTCCAGTATCTTTTCACGGCATCGGTTATCTCAGTGCCAGGCACGGCGATGTGCTGTCCTACGGTAAGTCCTGATATGCCTGTGAGCATATAGTCCTCATAGCCTTCCATTCCTGATACTGAAAAGCCTCCTATTATCAAATTGCGTGGCGTGCCGGCATAAGTGATGTCGGGATGCACGATGCGTTCTTGTGCCTCTATGCCAAGGCTGCAAGCCAAGGCGATGATTGCAGCTGCTACTTTCTTCTTGTTGTAGTGCATTTATTATTTATTGCGGATTGAAGACCGGAAAGTTGTGGCTCGTTTATGTCGCGATGTCGTCTGTTTTCTCCCAAGTTCTTCTTTGTTCTTATTCTTATTTATTTAATGTGGATTCAACTTGCGTCTCGGTCTTGCCGAATCTGCGTTGTCTCTTTTGGTAACTTTCAATGGCCTTGCGCAGGTCTTCCTCCGAGAAGTCGGGCCAATACACTGGCGTGAAGTACAACTCCGTGTATGCTATTTGCCATAGCAGGTAGTTGCTTATGCGGTATTCGCCGCCGGTGCGTATCAGCAAGTCGGGATCGGGCATGAAGTTGGTCTGCAAGTATTGCGACACGGTGTCTTCATCGATGTCGTCAACAGGCTTGCCCGTGTCCTTCCACTCTTTGGCGATGTCTTTCACGGCCTTCGTTATCTCCCAGCGCGACGAGTAGCTCAACGCCACGACCATTGTCATCGCCGTGTTGTCTCGCGTGTGCTCTTCGGTCTCGCGCAGCTTTTCCTGGACCTCTATCGGGAGGCGTGCCATGTCGCCTATGACGCGGAATCGCACATTGTTCTTCATGAAGATCTCGTCTTCCAAACTTGTCAGCACGAGACCCATCAAGGCGTGTATCTCAGGCTGTGGCCTGTTCCAGTTTTCCGTGGAGAAAGTGTATAGCGTGAGGTATTTCACTCCCAAGCGTACACACTCTGAGGTGATGCGCCTTACGGTGTCCACGCCCGCTTGATGACCAAACGAGCGGTCCTTGCCCCTTTCCGTGGCCCAACGACCATTGCCGTCCATGATGATGGCAATGCTCTCGGGTACGGCGGCGTTGGCCGTGTGCGATTGATGGTTACTGCACGAAGTCATGCTTTTTATATGTTGTTACTCTTTGTTACAGTTAAGACATTTAGGCGAGAAGCTGTAGGTCAACGACAGTTGCAGCCTGTGGAAAGCGTCGGTGTTCTTGAACATCCCGCTGCTTTTTATGTCGTATGGGTCTTTCACGCCGTCGAGCCAGTCGCTCGTGGTGAAGTTCACTGCCCATTCGAGCCCGAGGTTCACTTTCTCGCTCACCTTGTATTTCACGCCTATGCCTATGGGCAGTGTCATCGCCGCCCGTGTCTTCCCAGTGGCCTTGGTCATTCCTATTCCCAGTCCGGCAAGCACGAAAGGGGTTATTCGCTTGGCTCCCCTGTAATCGCGCCCCGTGCCGAAGGGCAGGAAATTGTACTCGTAGACGAAGCTGAGGTCGTAGAGACTGTTGTTGAACGTGTATTCGTCCTGACTTGTTCCAGGGTACCACGTGCTGACATTTTTTGACGAGCCTTTCAGCTTCGAGTAGCCTACGTTCAACCTCAGTGCCATCCATGGGTTGATGTTGTATCGCCCCATGAAGCTCGCCTCTGGTTGCAGTCCCTTGGTCAGGCTTCCGTTGTAGTCGCCGAGATACCCGGTCATGCCCGCGCCCACGCCTATCTCATAACGATATTCAGGATCGTCTTGAGCGGCGCACGTCAACGACAGCATCGTCATTGCCGTTATAGCCAATATCTTTGCCTTGTTGCGCATCGACGATTTCGCCATTCAGCTATTTGCGCCTTGCCGCGCTTTTGGTGAACGTTTTTTGCTCTTCTTTCCATCCCAACTGCGACAGGCGACCGGACCAGACGGTTGACGAGCCGTCGCGTGAGATGTAGAGGTTGTTGTCCTTGTCCACGGCCATGTCAAACTTGGCTGGCTCGTTTCCGAAGTCGGTTGGCAACTTGAAGAGGGTGCTCTTGTTCCACGTCAGCCCCCAGTCGGGACTTGTGTAGACATGAGAGAAGTCTCCACCTGTGGCTATTATGCTGTCGCCGTACAAGACGGCTTTCATGTTGGCAAGGTAAGGCAGCTTTTTCGTCTCGTACTCGTCATCATTATAGTACATCCACGTCTGCGCGTTGTCGCCGTTGTCTTCCACCTTGCTCCATATCACTGTCTTGCCGTTGGTGTTGCCCATTATGAGGAGACTGTAGATGGACGGGTCAGTGTTCATGGGAGCCGCCATGAAGCTCACGCTCTCGGTAGGGAGCAGCGAGGCGTCATCGTCGAGCTTCTCCTCTGTCCATTCTCCGCCGTCGATGGTGGCGCGCATGAGTTTTCCGTTGATTATGCCGTAGCGGTATTTCTTTGTCGTCCCAATTACGTTTTCGTCTTTCGCCAACGATTTGTCAACTTTATTCCAAGCCTTGTTGTCGCATCCGAACACGCTCGTCGCGCCTTCGTGGAGCCCTGTGAGGTACAGCTTGTCGTCAACGCTCACGAATTGGCGGTTTTCCAATGCCTCGTAGTTGTTGATGGTCGCGGCTCCCCAGGCAAACTCGTTCTCGCTCTCATTGTGCGCGTTCACCTTGATGGTGTACTCGCGATAAGCCGAGGCAATCATGTTGTACACGCGAACACGTACTGGGTTGGTGAAGTCGATGGAGTCGGATGAGGAATAGTATGCGAGGCTGTCCTTGTCGTCTTTCGACTTCAACACGAGCAGCACGGTGCCGCTGTTGGCGGTGTTGATCGTGGCCAGGACGTGCTTCACGTCAGTGCCTTTGGGCAGTGAGTCGGTGTTGTTGATGGTTTGCGCCAGCTGGTCTATGTCAAACTTGTAGTTGCTTGCCGAGTATGTCGTGGTGTATGTCGAGTCGGTCACACCGTCCTTCGCCTTCGTGTGATTGACAAGGTTCAGCGTGCCAAGCGAGAACGATGTGATGGCTGTATCGGTGTAATACGTCGTGTCGACATCATTGTTGTCACTGAGGCAGGATGTTAGCGAAAGCACGGCTGCCATGACGATAACGACGTGCGAAAACAGTTTTTTCATTGCGATAATTTACTTTTTAGCTGCAAATTTACTAAGAATACAACAATTATGTGCGGTTTTTCCTTTTTATTATGATTTTTAAGATAAAATGTTGCGTTTGCCTTTATGGTTCGAGCATAAAAACGAAAAAAGGCAATACAAATCACTTGCACTGCCTTTTGTTAGGTTTATGTCCATTTTTTTGAATGTTTACATAAACCCCGTTTTACCTTAAAAAATCTATCAAACTACTAACCTAATGAAACTTAAATGGATGTCATCTCACGATGATGCCGCAAAATTAAGCAAAAATTTTGAATGACGTAAATTATTAGTGTAATTTTTGCGTCGTATTGTCATTTTTTAACTATTTGCCCGTCTTTTACCTTGATTATTCGCTGATTGCGTGAACCGCGAAACGCAAGTGTCACGTCTCGCAAGGCTTTCACGTATTCGCCGTCAACAATCACGTCGACGTAGGGCAGTATTTGTTTGAGTTTTTCATCAGCCTCTATCTGCTCGATGGTGTAGCCTGTGTAAACCCATACGTCCTTGGTTGGCAACTTTTCCTTTATTTCCCTTGCCAGTGCCGTCACGTCGTCGGGCGAGCATAATGGGTCGCCGCCTGAGAACGTTACACCCTGGATATATGGCTTCGCAAGCTCAGACAAGAGGTAGTCGTGTGCCTTCTTGCCAAATGGCTGTCCACCCTTGAAATCCCATGTCTCGGGATTTTGGCAGCCTTCGCAATGGTGCGTACAGCCTGCCACCCAGAGGGTGACGCGGAAGCCCTTGCCGTTGTTTACGTCGCAACTCGTTATGTCGTGAAATCGCATTTTCTTTCCCTGTTATGAAGTTTACATGTCTTGGAAAGGCGCCGCCACTTTCTTGTTCTTTTCCGACAGCGATTTCTCCGCGCTTCCGCCGCATTTCTCGTCTTTCACATCTGACTTCTCTTGCGATGCATCGTCGCCGTTCTTCGCCATGTCGGAGAAGGAGCGCAGGTGCTTCACGCGGTCTTTCACCTCAGCCTGCTTGCCGAGGTTGAAGTTGTGGTAGTCGGTCGTGAGATAGCCTGTCACGCGGCGCAGGCGCCTGATGTTGCTTGAGCCGCAGATAGGGCACGTGTCGTTTATCTCGTCGGTGTAGCCGCAATCCATGCAGGTGTCGTTTGGCACGTTGATGGCGAAATAGGGGATGTCCTTGGCCATGGCATAGTCGATGATTTTCTCCAACGCCTCGACGTTGTGCTTCGTGGTCGATGGAAGCTCCACGTAGGTGATGCAGCCCGCCGATGAATAGCCAGTGAGCTGGCTCTCGATGTCGATTTTCTCAAACGGGGTCATGTGCTCCCATACGGGCACGTGTATCGAGTTGGTGAAATAGTCGCGGTCCGACACGTTCTTTATCACGCCATACTTTGCCTTGAACTTCTTCATGGCAGTGTAGCAAAGGTTCTCCGCCGGGGTGTAGTAGACACCGAAGTTGAGCTTGTATTCCTCCTTGAACTCGGCGCAGCGCTGCTTGAACAGCGACTCTATGCGCTTTGCCAGGGCCATGCCCTTGGGCTTGGTGTGGTTGCATCCCACGAGGAGTTGCAAGGTCTCCGCCAGTCCGAGTTGGCCCATGGCGAGCGTGCCGTGCTTCATGGCCGAGCGTATGCCCTCTTCGGGTATGTAGCCTGCCATGGTGTGGTTGTCCCACATGAACGGCGCGGTCTTCGGGTCTTGCGAGCAAATCCAGTTGAAGCGCTCAATGAGCGTGTCCTTTGCCTCGTGTATCTTCTGGTCGAGGAGCTTCATGAATTTCTCTACGTCCCTTCCTGCCTCCATCGCCAGCGTAGGCATGATGATGGTCGTGGGGCAGATGTTTCCGCGACCGTCCTTGAGCTGTCCGAGACCGTTGATGTCCCAGCCGTTGGCGGTTCGGCAACCCATGGTAGAGAAATAAGTGCGTGGGTCGTTGATGTCGAATCCGGCGTTGCCGCTCCAGTTGACGTTGGCGTAGTTAGGATACAGGCGTTGCGACGTGGAGCGCATTGCGAGCTGCTTGAGGTCATAGTTGGGCGTGCCGGGCTTGTCGTTGACACCTTTCATGTATTGGAAGATGCCGCAGGGGAATATCGGCGTGTTGTGGTGGAAGCCGATGCCCTCAAGTGATCCGAGCAGCAGGGCGCGAGTCACGAGACGACCCTCCTCCAGGGTGCACGTGCCGTAGTTGATCGACGTGAAAGGCAACTGGTCGCCCGAGCGGCTTTGCAGCGTGTTGAGGTTGTGGTACATCGCCTCGACAGCCTGGTGCAGCTCCTGGATGGTGTCGCACAGGGCCGAGTTGTAGTATTTCGGGTCAAGCCTGTCCTTGTTGGCAAGTTTGAAGTCTTCCTTCGTCAGGCGGGTGCTCTTGAAGAAGCTCTCCTTCACGGTGTCGGTCCAGTGCTCGAAAGCCGACCTCGTCACGCCCACGCTGTCTTGGTATGTCTCATCGTAGAGCGAGAGGAAGTCGGTGTCCTCAAACTCCTTTTGGTCTTTCGCCCAAGCCGTGATGTAGTGCTTGAAAAACGACTTGCGGAAATACGGCACCATGGTCCAGTCGAGATGCGTCGCCGACACTCCGCCAAACTGGTCGAGGCTCTGCAGCTGGAAGATTACCGCCACGAGCTGCATGGCGGTGTTGAGCGAGCCGGCAGGGCGCACGTCGCCTTGGCGCGTGTGGAAGCCCTTTGAGAGCAGGTCGTCGAAAGGTATCGACAGGCAGTTGTGGAAACCGATGGCATATTTGTTGAGGTCGTGGATGTACACCTCGTTGTTCTCGTGGTTCCTGCACGCCATGTCCGACATGCAGTGGTCGAGCGCGTATTGCTTCTCATACACGTTGGCTGCCTCGCCCGAGCGTCCGCCACCGGAATACTCGTCGATGTTGGCGTTTTGGTTGACGACGTTCTTCGCCATCAACTTGTCCTCGTATGCCTTCTTCACGCGCTGCTCGCGCTCCAGCTTGTGCTGGTAGCGATACTCGCAATAGGCTATCACGGCGCGTGTCTCGCCCTCTTTGGCAAGCACTTCCACCACGGTGTCCTGGATATTCTCAATCTCGAAAATATCTGTCGTGGGGAGATATTTCTTCTCGCACAAGGCAAACACCTTGTCGGCGTATTCGCGTGAGATCTTGTCTATGTCGCCCTCGTGTCCTATGGCCTTGAGGTCTTTCAAAATGGCGACTTGAATCTTTGTCAAGTCGAACGGCACTACCTTGCCGTCGCGCTTTCTTACTTGGATCATGGCAGTTTCGTAATATTTTTCAAGTGCAAAAACGGGAAACTTTTTCTGATTTCAAAAAACAAAAGTTTTCCATTTTGGATAACTTTGTCGTGTTTTCTCTCTCCCGAAGTTGTCTGTTTCTGTTCGTTTTACGACTGCAAAAGTAGTAAAAAGTTTGATAAGTCGGAGAAGTTTTCCGCTCTTTTTTCCAACTTTTTTATTCTCTTTTGGCTATCAAAGGGTTAAGTGCTTTTGGTTAAAACAACGCTTCGACTTTGTGCCGAAACGCCTTGATTTGTTGGAAGAATGCGTGAGCTGTATCACCATGGCTGAGGGGGCGTCGGCTTCACGCTTGAATCGCGTCGCGATTCAAGCGTGAAGGCATC
>DAIOUH010000069.1:0-13711 GCA_036751585.1 Prevotella sp.
TCGTTTTCGGGATCGTATACAGATGTCTTCACCTCTGTCACGGACAGTTCGGCAAGTGCCACCCAGTTGCTTCCGGATGTGGATGAGTCTACGCGAATCCACAGGTAGCGGAACGGCTTGCTGCTTATGATGTGTGGAGACTCATAAGAAGCGGCCTGGTCGCCTGGAAGACCAGACATCACCTCCAATTGGAAAGCCTTTGACAGGTCGGAGGTAGACTTGTTGAACTCCTCGGATCCGAAGGCGGTTATCTGCTTGGGGTTGTCCTTGTTGGCTTGGTTACGGCAGATGTAGGTGAACATCACGCCGTAGACCTCCTTCTTCAAGTCCACTACGATGTAGTGTGGGAACGGTGACGGACTTGACCAGCTCATGTGGAAGTAGGTGCTCGCGTTTCCGTCCACGAGGTTCTTGATAGGACCTTCCGTGCTCTCTTGGTCGTCGGTCCAGAGGTCATCCCCCGTGAGGGCAATGGCGTCGCCCAGACCGGCATCCTTCACGGTTGGTGCCACGGCCCCTGCCTGCGCGCTCACGGTGAATGGCGCTGTCTCGCCACCGTCGCGGCTTACGAAGGAGAACTGGTAGTCCAACGCGCCATACTTGGCATAGAGCCCGTCCACGACAATGGAGTCGGCGTAGGCACTGGCGTTTTTCACCACTTCTCCCCTCTGCGGGTCGTTGTATTTCACTTTCACGTAATAGTAGTCGGGGTCGGTTGGCTTGGTCCAGTGGAAGACCACTTCGCCTGGCTTGGCCACCGAGGTGACGCTGCTTTGGTCGAAGACGGTGCTTGGCACGGTCTTGTCATCATCCGAGCAAGCCGTGAAGCCAGCGAGGAGAGATGCCGCCAATAAGCTATAAATTATTTTCTTCATTTATTCTGTTTTTTGTGAGGTTAAGATTAATAACCCGGGTTCTGGACGATGTGCGTGTTCTTGTTGATGTCGTCGGAAGGGATAGGCATGAGATAGTTTGTCGGTGACGTGAACTTACGCTCGAAGACGACGGTCGTCAGCTTGGCGAAGTCGGTCAGCGATGTGGCGTCGATGTTCATGCCCTGTGCCTTGGTGTTGAAATACTTGTCGGCGAGGAGCCAGCGGCGCATGTCCCAGAAGTTCTGGTTCTCAAGATAAAACTCGTTCATGCGCTCGTTGCGCACGATCTCGCGCATGCCGTCCTGGGTCGTGGCCTTTGACGGGTCTTTCGAGTAGTTGGCCCAAGCCTCTTCCACTGATGGTATTCCGGCGCGGGCGCGAACCTTGTCTACATACTTGCGAGCCGTGGCCAGGTCGCCTGTCTCCACGCAGCACTCGGCATAGCCCAAATAGAGCTCGGCCAAACGTATCACAGGCCATGGACGGTCGTGGTAGTCGCCCAGTCCGCTGGCTTTCTTGGCGATGTCTGGATCCACGAACTTCTTGTTCAAGAATCCTGTCGGAGCGTAGTTGTTGGAGCGTAGGTTGTTCTCGTCTTTGCCGCGGCTGCAGTTGCCGCCCACGACAAAGCTGGTGACGAGCTCACCATGAGTGCCGTTGGAGAACTTGGTATAGTCGGCGTCGTCGTTGTAAGCACCGTTGTTGCTGGCGCTGAGAATCTCGTAGAATCCGTTTTGGAAAGCCACCCATGCATAGAAGCGCGGCTCGCGATCCAAGTCGAAGCGCATGGTCTTGCGACCGAGGCACGCCTCGTCCATGTGGGCGGAATCGACCTTGATGAGCGACCACGGCTGAGAGAAGTCGAGTGTCTTGTCCTCGTCCATGGGCACGCCGTTCTTGGTGTAGAAGCGGCTCATCATTGCCACTGTGGGGGAAATGCCGTTCCAAGAGTTGTCACCGTTTTTCCAGTTGAAAGGCATACTCTTGTTTTGCAAGCCGTAGTTGCCCTCACCGCGTGAGTCGGCGAAGATGACCTCGCAGTTGGAACCCGCGGTCTCGCCTTCCTGCTCATAGTCGGTGCAGGTGTAACGCAGCGCACGGACATAAGGGTTGGAAGGATAACCGTTGGTGGAAATCTTGTAGTCGGCACGAGTATAGAGATGGTAGCCGGCTGCTTCGGCGGCATCGATAGCGTCCTTGTAGGCGTCGCGGGCTTTCACCCACTTGTTGGCGTCGTAGGTCAGCGGCATCAGGGCGTTGCCGCTCTTGTCCTTGAAGTCGGAATAGAACTTGCTGTTGCCGTTGAACAGCGGTGAAGCCGCGTAGAGCAACGTCTTGGCCTTCATTGCCTTCGCTGCTACGCTCGTGGCCAAGCCAAACTCGCTCGACTGCGTACCGGTGCGCGTGGCTGGCAGACCCTTGGCGGCCTGGTCGAAGTAGTTGACTATTGAGTCGACGCACACGTCGTAGGACGTGCGTGGGAGATAGTCCTCAGGCTTTGTCGTGGCGTCAGGCTTCGTGGTCACGAGGATGATAGGGCCATAGCAACGTGTCAGCAGGAAGTCGTAGTAGCCCAAGAGAAACTTCACCTGTGCCTTGTAGTCGGCGCGGTCCTTGTCGTCCAGTCCGGAGAAGTTGCCACTCTTGTTCAGTTCCTCCTCGAAGGAGAGGCACTGGCGTATGCCCTGGTACAGGGTGTTCCAATAAGAGATGACAGGGTTTGAGGCCGTGTAGTTTCCTTTCGGGAAGCTGGCGAAGGTCTCATGCTCAAAGGCGGTTACCACCTCGTCGCCCGTCAGGAGGTCGAGCGAGCTGGTGCCTTCGTTTGGCTGCGGCAGGTAGCCGTAGCATGAATAAAGATAGTTGAGGGCTGCCTGACGGTCTTTCGTCATGTCTTCTCCAGTGGCGTTTTCCTTAGGCACGACATCGAGGAAGTCGCAGGAGGTCATGGTCATTCCCGCGAGCAAGAGGCAGCCTATGATTGATTTCTTTGATATTTTCATGATTCGCAAATTAATTGATGGTGATTTGACAACCCACGTTTACCGTGATTTGTGTCGGATACTTTGATGTAAAGTTGCCACCACCCATCTCTGGGTCCCAGAGCTTGAAAGGAGAGAAGGTGAGGAGGTTCGTGCCGTTGCAGTAGACGCGGCAGTGCTTGAAGCTGTATCCTATCTCGGCGTTCTTCAGCTTGAGGAATCGTCCGTTGCGCAGCCAATAGGTTGAAGTGGCCGTGTTGTTGTTGTTGAACGTCTCGGTCAGGCGAGGGTATTTGGCTGTTGGGTCTTGGTTGTCGGGGTTCCAGCGGTTCTTTGCCACGAAGTCGAGCACGCCACGGCGTGTGCTGGTGCCAAACGGCTGGATGTTGCTCAGAATCAAGGCCACGTTGCCGCGACCCTGGAAGAAGAACGAGAAGTCCCAATTCTTGTATGTGATGGAAGGACCGAAGCCATAGATGATCTTAGGCTGTGTGACACCCAATGGCACTTGGTCATCGCTCGTGATCTTGCCATCGTAGTTGCCGTTGGCGTCGGGCTGGTCCACGTATTTGATGTCGCCAGGGGCGATGGAGATGTTTCCTAAGGTAGACTTAGGACTGTTGGCGATGTCGGCCTTGTCGATGAACAATCCGTCGGCCACATATCCCCATACGGTAGACACGTTCTTGCCTTGGGTCTTCATGGCCTCGCGCTTGCCGGGAGCCTCATCGTAGACGGTCACCTTGTTGTTGTTGTAGGTGAACGTGCCTTGAAACTGTATGGCAAGGTCCTTGTTGATGACCTTGTTGTAGCTCACCGAGAGATCCACGCCGCGGTTTACCACCTCGGCGAGGTTGCCGTAAATCTTCGTGTTGGCTGTGCCAAGGTAGTTAGGAATGGACAGCTTCTGCTGGAAGATGTTGGAACGGCGCTCACGGAACCAATCGAAGGTGATGTTGAGGTCGTTGAACAGCTGCAAGTCGAAACCGAGGTCGAGCTTGTGTCCGACCTCCCACGACACGTTGTCGTTTCCGAGACGTGTCCAGCCTGGGCCGGAGTAGCTCTGCTTGTTGCCCGGGGTGCCGGTGGTGTAGTAGCCGTTGCCCGTGAGCGATACTACTTCCTCGTAGATGAAGCGCTCGTATCCGTACTGGTCGTTACCCACGAGACCGTAAGTGCCGCGGAGCTTGAAGTTTGAGATGACGTTTCTCAACGACTTCCAGTAGTTTTCCTCACTCACCACGTAGCCGAGACCAACTGATGGGAAGAAACCCCAGCGGTGGCCTTTGGCAAACTGCTCAGAACCATTGTAGCCGGCGTTGAACTCGATGAGGTAACGGTGCAGGTAGTCGTAAGTGGCGCGCGCGGCGAAACCCATCTTGCGCGAAGGCAGCGAGGCGAGCACGCTGGTCTGGTACATGTTGTTGTCGTACTGGTTGATGTTCCACAGCAGCATGCCCGAAACGGTGTGAGCTCCGAAGGTGCGGTTGTAGTCGAAGTAGGCCTGGCCGTAGTAGCGGCGGTCACCGGCGTTGGAGCCGTTGTTGCTCAACACTGGCTGTGTCGGGTCGCCGACAGGCACGGTGGTGTAGCTATATGTGCCATCCTCACCCTTGGTGTAGCTCTGCAAGGTGTAGCGGTTGAAGTTCATGTAGCGGTTGTTGACGCTCTTCGACCAGTTCTTGAACGAAATCATGGCGTGGAAGCCCAAACCCTTGGTTATGAAGTCGAGCTTTTGGTCAAAGTTGAGGTTTGCCGTGATGGTGCTGGCAAACGAGTCTTGGTAGCCGTTGACAAGCTGTGCCAGTGGGTTGGTGTTGCCGCCGTTGGCGAGCTGCTTGAAGCCCCAGTGCGTCCACCCGTCGTTGTCTTGGTCCTCATACAGCACAGGGAACAACACAGGGTTGGCGTTCACCACCTGCGAATAGATGTTGTTCAGCGTGCTGGTGATGTCGTTGTTGCCCACGGCTGGACCGTGCATCTTGTCCAGTCCGGCATAGAGGTGCAAGGAAATCTTCGACGATTTCGACATGTTGAAGTCTATGTTGTTCTGGAAAGCCAAGCGCAGGTAGTCGATATTATTATTGTATGAATAGAAGTCCTTGCTGCGGTTCTTGAGCATACCGGTCTCGTTGCTCAGGTTGAGGTTCATGAAGTAGACAATCTTCTTCGTGCCGCCGCGGATGTTCATGTTGGCTTTCTGGTTGAACGACGCGTTCTTGAATATCTCGTTGTACCAGTCCACGTCAGGGAATACATATTTGTTGACGTGGTTGCGTGTGTTCGCAATCTGTTCGTCGGTATAGAGCGTGCTGCCCGTGCCCTCGTTTTTCACGGCCTCGTTGTAGAGTTGCATGAACTCGGCACCGTTGACGAACTTAGGCTTCGACGTTGGCGTGGTGATGTTGCCCTCCACGCGGAACGTGATCTTTGGCTTCTCCAGGTCGGCGCCGCTCTTTGTGGTGATGATGAGCACGCCGTTGGCTCCACGCGTACCATACATGGCCGTGGCAGAGGCATCCTTCAAGATGGAGAAACTCTCGATGACATCAGGGTCGAGGTGGTTGAGGTCATCCTGGCTTATCTCCATGCCATCCATGACGATAAGTGGTGACGTGGCACCACTGATGGTGGAGATACCGCGGATGTAGAAGTTGGAGCCGTTGGAACCAGGCTGGCCGCTGCTCTGCGTGGCAATGACACCGGCGAGACGGCCCGCGAAGGCGTTGGAGATGTTGGAACCAGGCACGCGCAGGCTCTCAGGCTTGACTTGCTGGATGGATCCCACGACCGTCTCCTTCTTCTGCGTGGCACCGAAAGCCGTCACGACGACATCGCTCAGCGTCTTGGCGTCTTCCTTCATCTCGATGGACAACACGCGCTTGCCTTTCAATGGCACCTCTTTCTTCTGGTAGCCAATGTAGGTGAAGACGAGCACGTCGTTGGGGTTGCTTACATTGATGGAGAACTGGCCGTTGACGTCAGTGGTCGACATGATTTTTGGGTTGGTCTTCGACACGATGGAGGCACCAATGACTGGCTGGCCGCTCTCGTCAAGCACAACGCCAGTGATGGCGTGTGCCTGCTTGATGCTCTGAAGTGCCAAATTTTCCGGCTGTGTGTCACCGTTGCTTGCAAAAGCGGTTACAGGCATGCCACATATCATGGCGATGCCAGCACAACCAAGCTTGTAAATGATTTTTTGCATTAGCTTTGGCTTTTGTGTTATAGAATTAGATTAGTTTATATAACTTTTGAGCAAAATTACAGATTATTGTGGAGCGGCGTAACGTTTTTGTAAGAAACTGCACTTGCTTTAACAAATAGTAAACAAAGGCGGAACGTGTTTTACAATAATTAGCATTACTTTATATATCATTAAGGATTGTTTTTTAAAAAGGTTTTGTAATTTTGAACATAATATGGCAATTGTAAAACAATAGGGGAAATCCTTGGCAAATGACAAACTTGAAAAACTAATTAATAAAAATGTGTAAGAGAAAATGAACAGTAAGAAACATCTAACAGCCTTGTTGACCGCGTTGTTGGCAGGCGGCATGTCGCAGGCTGCCAATGTGCCAGTGACAGGCATACGCCAGATAAACCCCACGACGGTTGAGGTGATTTATGGCAACGGCAAGTCGCTGACGCTTGATTTCTACGGGAAGAACATCTTTCGCGTGTTTCAAGATCCCGATGGAGGCATAATACGCGACCCGAAGAGCAATCCGCCAGCCAAGATTCTTGTCAACAGCCCACGACGTGAAGTGGGAGCGTTGAAGGTGGCGGAGGATGACAAGTCGGTATCCGTGGCCACTGCCGAGGTGAAGGTCTCCTTTGACCGTCACACTGGCTTGATGACCGTCACCGACTTGAGAAACGGCAAGGTCGTGGCGGAGGAGATGAAGGAAGTGGACTTCAAGAAAGGCCGCACGACATTCAGCCTGCGCAACCACGACGATGAATATTTCTATGGCGGTGGCGTGCAAAACGGTCGCTTCTCGCATCGCGGCAAGCGCATAGAGATAGTGAACACCAACAGTTGGACCGACGGTGGCGTGGCGTCCCCAGCGCCATTCTATTGGTCGACGATGGGCTATGCCGCCATGCCTTATACCTTCAAGCCGGGCGAATACGACTTCGGAAACACCGACAAGTCGACGGTGAGCGTCACCCACGACACGTCGTATCTCGACATGTTCCTCATGGTGGACAGCACGCCGACGGCGTTGCTCCGCGACTACTATCAGTTGACTGGCAACCCCGTGCTCCTGCCTAAGTTCGCCTTTTACGAGGGCCACCTCAACGCCTACAACCGTGACTATTGGAAAGAGACCACCGACGCGAAGGGCATCCTCTTCGAGGACGGCAAGCGATACAAGGAAAGCCAGAAAAACAACGGTGGCATAAAGGAAAGCCTGAACGGAGAGAAAAACAACTACCAGTTCTCCGCACGCGCGGTGGTGGACAGGTACAAGCATAATGACCTGCCATTGGGTTGGGTGCTGCCAAACGACGGTTACGGAGCCGGTTATGGCCAGACCTCGACACTCGACGGCAACATAGCCAACCTGAAGAGCTTTGGCGACTACGCGCGAAAGAACGGCGTGGAGATAGGCTTGTGGACACAATCCAACCTTCACCCAATAGACTCCATCCCAGCCTTGCTCCAACGCGACATTGTGAAGGAGGTGCGCGACGCTGGCGTGCGCGTGCTCAAAACTGACGTGGCATGGGTAGGAGACGGCTATTCGTTTGGGCTTAACGGCATTGCTGACGTGGCGGGCATCATGCCTTATTATGGCAACAACGCGCGCCCGTTTATCATCACGCTCGACGGCTGGGCTGGCACGCAACGCTATGGTGGCGTGTGGACAGGCGACCAGACCGGCGGCGAATGGGAATACATTCGCTTCCACATACCGACTTACATCGGCGCCGGACTGTCGGGCTTGGGCAACATCACGAGCGACATGGACGGCATATTCGGAGGCAAGAACCCCATTGTGAACATACGCGACTTCCAGTGGAAGACCTTCACGCCCATGCAGCTCAACATGGACGGTTGGGGAGCTAACCCGAAATACCCAAGCGCGCTTGGCGAGCCGGCGACGAGCATAAACCGCTCATACCTGAAGCTCAAGTCGATGCTGTTGCCTTACAGCTATTCTTGCGCTCACGAGGCGGTGACCAATGAGCCTCTCATCAGGGCGATGTTCCTCGACGACCCTTCCGACTACACGCGCGGCACCGCAACGCGCTACCAGTATATGTACGGTCCTTCGTTCCTCGTGGCCCCGATATACCAAAACACGGCGGCAGACAAGGACGGCAACGACAAGCGTAACGGCATATACCTGCCCAAGGGCAAGTGGTACGACTACTTCACAGGAGAGACCTACGAGGGCGGACGCATACTCAACGATTACGCGGCTCCGCTGTGGAAGTTGCCGCTGTTCGTGAAGGCAGGAGCAATCATCCCGATGAACAACGCCAACAACAACCCTTCGCAGATAGACAAGTCGACACGCGTGTTCGAGATTTATCCCGATGGCCAGTCTTCGTTCACCCTCTATGATGACGATGGCGTGACGGAGGATTATCTCAAGGGCGACTCTGCCACGACGCTTATCACATCCGACTTGAACGCCAAGGGAGAGTTGAGCATACGCATCGACAAGACGCGCGGTAAGTTTGACGGGCAGACCGTTCAGCAGGCAACACAGCTCATAATAGACTGTGACGCCAAGCCTTCCAAGCTGGTTGCCACGATTGGCGGAAAGAAGGTGACGCTAAGCGAGGCGGCTTCGGGTGAGAATACCTGGAGCTACGACGCGGCTCCGGAGCTCAACCGTTTCTCCACGCCTGGTTCACCGAGCGCGTCGTTCAGCGTGAAGAAGAACCCGTGCATAACGGTTCGCATAGCCAAGACGGACATCACTGCGAACGATGTCGCGCTGACGGTGAAGGGCTTTAAGCAGCTTGCCAAGGACAATGGGTTGCGAAAGAGCACGGGCAGCCTTGCCGCACCGCAACTCCTCACCGCCGACGTGCAACCATATTCGGTAACGCCGAAATGGAAGAACGTGGACAATGCCGACTATTATGAGGTGGAGTTCCAGGGCGAGAACTATTCCACGATTCGTGGCAACGAATTGACTTTCACTGACCTCACGCCGCAGACGGATTATGACTTCAAGGTGCGCGCGGTCAACGCCAGCGGAGTGGGAGAGTGGACACCGCTGCATGTGCGCACGGCGGTCAACCCGTTGGAGTTCGCCATCCATGGCCTCACCGCCACATCGACAGCCAAGGACATGGAGGGCTTTGGCATAGAGCACCTCTTCGACTTTGCCACCACGGGCGACATCTGGCACACATATTATTATAGTAAGGCAGTGCCGTTTGACTTCACCGTTGACCTTCACAGCACCAACACGCTCGACAAGATTCAGTATCTGCCTCGTGCCGACGCCGGCAACGGAACGATAACACGTGCCGACATCCAGGTGAGCCGTGACGGAAAGACATGGACGGAGATAGGCGAACAGAAGTGGGCGCGCGACGCGCAAACCAAGGAGGTGAAGCTCACATCGCATCCCGAGGCACGATACGTAAAGGTGAAAGTGCTCGATGCCGTTGGCGGCTTCGGCTCAGGACGTGAGTTGTATGTCTTCAAGGTGCCGGGCACGAAGACGCTTATCCCTGGTGACATAAACAACGATGGAAAGATCGATGACAACGACTTGACATCGTATATGAACTATACGGGTCTGAAGAAGGGCGACTCCGACTTCGACGGTTACATCTCCGTGGGCGACGTGAACAACAACGGCTTGATAGACGCATACGACATATCCAACGTGACGACAAAGCTCGACGGTGGCGTGTATGACGACGGCCACAACGAGCCTTTGGCAGGCAAGTTCTCTTACGAGTATGACAAGAAGGCTTACAAGGCTGGCGATGAGGTCACGGTGAAGGTGAAAGGCCGTGGCATGCAGTCGGTCAACGCGTTCAACTTCGTGCTTCCTTACCGTCCGCAAGACATGCAGTTTGAAAAGGTTGAGGCCGTGGCGGCGAAGGACATGCGCAACATGACCTACGACAGGCATCACACCGATGGCTCGCAGGTGCTTTATCCCACATTTGCCAATGTCGGCAACCAAGCCACGCTCAATGGTGACGAGACGCTCTGCGTGCTGCATTTCAAGGCTTTGCGCGCGTTCACGGTGAAGCAACAAGCACCTAAGGGAATGGCGGTCGACAAGAACCTGAACGAGCTCGACTTTTAAGCCACAAGTCGAACACACAGACCAATAGGTGCCTTGCAGGGGCGGGCCCTGTGCCCGTCCGCAACCCGAATGGCTCAAAGCATTGGCCCACAAGAATCAATATGTACCCCCACAAAAAAGGCTGTCAGCTCATCGGAGAGCTGACAGCCTTTTTTACGTGTCTTATCGTTTTAGGCGTTTTATCGGCATACCAGCCAACGCCTTGGTGGTATGCCGATTGATATTAACTAACGTATGTCAAAACGTATGATTTATATGTGTTCACGAACATTCGTTTACCATCCAGGATTCTGTTTCAAGTTGGGGTTGAGAACGAGCTCGGTTGTCGGCAGTGGGTCGAGCCAGCGGCGGTCGTTGTCGGTCCAGTGGCGGTGAGACACCGTAGCGTCAAGGTCGCGGTCTGGATACTGGTAGAGATACTCTTTCCCTTCATACGTTGCCGTTGGGCGCTGTCCTTCCTTGTTGCCGAACTCGATGCCAGCCTTTTTATACTCGGCTCTCACGTCGTCGGTAATCCTGATGCCGAACATGGTCTTCGGGTTGTCGAGAAGTTTCATGGCATTCCAGCGCTTGAGGTCATCGAGGCGGAAGCCTTCGTGCACGAGCTCGATGCGACGCTCGCGACGAATCTCATAAAGCAATGGTGAGATGGTATAGCCATAGTCCAAAGGCTTGGCGTCGGCGACAGGGTTCATGGTCAGGTGAGCCATGCCCACGCGGTCGCGCAGCTTGTTGATGGTCTTGTCGAGCACGTCTTGCGTGATAGTGCCAAGCTCGGCCTTTGCCTCAGCGTTGATGAGGAGCACCTCAGCGTAGCGATAGATGAACCAGTCGTAGTAGGTGTTGCGAGCCTCGGCCTGCTTTGAGTTGGCTGAGTGGAATTTCGTGCAAGGATAACCCGTCACGCCAGCGCCAGCGTTGACATCGGCGTTCACTGGGAACTGTACCGTGCCGTCGGCGAGCACGAGCTGTGGCTTGTGCTTGTTGGGGATGAGCTGGTAGAGACGTGGGTCACGACCGGCGATCTCGTCCTCCTGGTTGTCGTCGCCCTTATAGCCAGAGTTGGGGTTGTTGATAGGCGTGCCGTCCTTCATGAGGAACGACTCGATGAAGTCCTTTGTCAGACCATAGCCGTTGCCGCCTTCCTGACGGCCTGTCTCGTGGGTGAGCACACCCTCCTCATAGAAGCGGGCGAGCACGGCCTCGGCGCAGTTGCTGAGGTCCTTTGTCACGAAGAGGTTGGCGTAGTCGAGAGGATAACCCTCTTGCGACTTGGTGTCGGCGTCAGCGTCGGAAGCCTTCACGATGTCGTAGTTGCCGCTGGCCATGATCTCGTCGGTAAGGCTGGCAGCAAGCTGCAAGAGCTTGTCGGAAGTCCACTCGGTGGTAGGAGTCTCATGATGATACTTCATGTATGTGCCATAGTAGAGGCAGATGCGGGCGAGCTGCTGGCGTGCCGCGTCCTTGTGGAGGCGTCCTTTCTCTGCCGATGCCTTCTCTGGCAGCCACTGTATGGCGAACTGCATGTCCTCAATGATCTTGCCAAGCACGTAGTCGCGTGGGTCACGGCCCTTGTAGAGCTCCTCGGTGTCGTCGGTGCTGAGGTCGCGCTCATACCATGGCACATCACCGTATTGGCGAATCTTTGAGTAGTAGAGCATGGCGCGGAACATGCGCATCTCAGCCACGTACTTGTTGATGTCAGCCTCTGAGCCTTGCACTGTCTGGTAGCGGGCGAGGAAGTAGTTGCAGTTGCGTATGTCGTTCCAATACCACGTGCCGCTACCGGCATTTGTGGGCACAGTGCTTTCGTCGAAGAGCCATCCGCTGGCGTTGCGCGACACGAAGTTGTCGCTTGTGCCGTCGAGCGTGGCGGATGGGCTTGAGAGCACGCCATAGAAGCCAGTGGCATACATCTTCAAGTCGTCTACGGTCTTCCAGTATGACTTATCCGTGAACGAGTCACGGGGCGACAAGTCCGTGTAATCCTCACACGATGTAAGCGAGATTCCGGATCCGGCAAGCAGTGCCGTCGCGAATAATATATTTCTTATTTTCATTGTAATGTTCACTTTGTAGGTTTCCAACGATTATTATAATGTAATGTTCACACCAACGGCAATCTTCTTACTGAGTGGGTAAGTCATGTTGTTGAGAGTCTCAGGATCGGTGTACTTGATGGATGTGAAGGTGAGCAGGTTCTCGCCCTGGATGTACACGCGCAGACGGCTGATATACCACTTCTGCGTGAGCGACTTCGGGAACGTGTAACCCAAAGTGATGTTCTTCAAGCGCATGTACGCGCCATTCTGCAAGTAGCGTGTGGAAGTGGTGTGGTTGGCACCGTTCACGCCATAGTGGTGCAGTTTTGGCAAGTAAGCGTCTGGGTTGCTCTCTGTCCAGTAGTCGGTTGCCGTTGTTTGCGGTGTGCACCATTCATCGGTGAAGCCCCAGAACTGCGCGCCACCTGGCACGACATCGCGTTTGCCGATACCCTGCCAGAACATCTCGAAGTCGACTCCCTTCCAGTCGGCGCCAGCGGTGATACCAAAGGCGTAGCGAGGAGTTGAGTTGCCGATGATGCGGAGGTCACCATGGTCTTCGAGCGTGTATTTGCCATAGTCGATCTTGCCGCTTTCGTCGAGGTCCTCGAACTTCACGTCACCTGCCGACCACTTTGAGCCAGAGAGGTAAGACTGGTTGGCTGCGGCGGCCTCCTCGTTGGTCTTGAACAGTCCGTATGAGGTCAAGCCCCAGATTTCGCCCATCTTGCGGCCTACATAGTAAGTGTTGAGGGTACCTGTCGGGTTGGCGAACTTGGTGATTTCAGCCTGATAGTCGGAGAGCACGCCCTTCACGTGGTAGCCAAGGCCATTGCTGAGGCGATCGTTCCACTCGATGGAAAGCTCCCAACCGGTGGTCTTCATGTTGGCTGCGTTCTCGCTTGGCACTGACGCGCCGAGCACGGCAGGCAGGGCCTGGCCAGAGGTGAGCATGTCCTTGGTGTCGCGGCGATACCAGTCGAAGCTGGCGTTGAGGCGATTCTTGAGGAACGAGAAGTCAGCACCGATGTTGAACTGGTTAACGGTCTCCCATGTGAGCGACGCGCTCACGAGGCCAGGAGCCGAAACCGACACTGGCAGTGAGCCACCGAGCAGGGCGCCATACTTAGTGTTGACACCATAGGTGGCGAGATACGGGAAGTTGCCAGACACGGCCTGGTTGCCGAGCGAACCATAGGAAGCGCGAATCTTGGCATAGTCCCACCATGTCTTCAATGGCTCCCAGAACTTTTCCTCTGATATGCGCCAAGCAACGGAGCCAGAGGGGAAGAAAGCGTAGCGGTCACCCTTGGGGAACTTGGATGAGCCGTCGTAGCGTCCGTTCAACTCGAGGAGGTACTTGCCCATGTAGTCGTAGTTGATTCGGCCAAACCATCCGTTGGTAGCCCATTCGCCTTCGCTGCCGCTGAAAGCCATGTCGCCTGTGGCGAGGTTGGGCGATGGGTTGGTGTTGTCGATGAGGTTCTTGCGGCCACCATAGAAGTACTTGTTGTGCT
>DAIOUH010000070.1:0-13653 GCA_036751585.1 Prevotella sp.
ATGCATTTACAATCAAATTATCAAGGCTCTTTTTGCAACATTCAAAATGAAAGAATTACATCATATCAATAGACAGAAATGTCAATAACTTAACTTTTCCATACCAAAGAAGAGTTATTATGAGTTTTATTGTTAATTTTGCACTTGCTGGTTGATTCTATATTTGTAAACAGTAATTCAAGCCATGAAATAATGAAAACAGTATTAGTAGACTTAACAAGATACCAAGAAAAGTGCGGCTTTGGGGAAATTGCCAACAACTACGCAGAATTTTTGAAAAAAGGAATCATAGATGACATACATTTCGTAGTGCTTGTAAAAGATGAATTCAAGGGAGCATTGGGTGATTCCGTCGACTACGTAACTTTAGAGAATCTAAACAAAGACCTCAAAGCACTCGGCAGAAAAATAGATTTATGGCATACAACAGATCAACTTTTCATAAAGCGCAAACATGCCAAAGGAATGATTAACCTATTGACAATACATGACCTCAATTTTTTAAACGAAAAGAAAGGAATCCATAAGCTCAAGTCTCTTCTGAAACTAAAATGGCACATAAAACGCTCTGACTGCATCACCGTAATATCTGAATTTGTCAAACAAGACTTGCTTGCCCATGTCAACATAGGCAACAAGCCTCTACGTGTTATATATAACGGTATCAAGAACTCAGATGATGAGCAACCAGCAAAGCCTCATTTTATCACGGACGACACGAAATTCTTCTTTACAATAGGACAAACACGCAAAAAGAAGAATTTTCACAAGCTAATTCCAATGATGAAGTTTTTCCCCAATTACAAGCTCTATATCTGTGGAAAAGAATATAGCAAGTTTAAAGATGAACTACACAGGATAAAAGACCAGAACCACGCTGACAATGTGTACATTACAGGGGAAATCACGGAACAAGAAAAAAAATGGATGTATACCCATTGCGAGGCATTTCTTTTTCCAAGCCTTTTTGAAGGCTTCGGTCTTCCCGTATTAGAGGCCATGCGCAATCGCTGCAAAGTATTCTCATCTCGTTACACCAGCCTACCGGAAATCTGTAAGGGATATGCCACCTACTTTGACTCTTTTGATGCTGAGGACATGGCAAACACTGTAAGAAAAGGATTAGAAAATTGGAATAGGACAAGCGACATTGCCACAAAAGCAAGGGAATATTCTTTAGGATTCAGCTATAAAAAATATGTAGAGAGCTATATTGCCCTCTACAAGGAACTGCTGCACATACAGTGACGCCTTATGCCATGCCCCCTACCTTTTGATAAGAGAGTATCTTAGCACTAAAAAGACATGACGAATCTTGATTTCCAACCTTCGCCCAAATTTCCTTTTTCTCCAACTTCCATATATACGATGAATTCCAAAAGTGTCATCATCAATCTTGTACTTATTGCGTGGCGCGAAGAAGTGGGTAGGGTAAATCTTTATGTCACCTAAATCTTGATAAGTATCTTCTCGCTTATACCCAAACTTCTTCTCCGCAATACGTGCCATCACCAAAGGAGAAATCGTATTGTTGAACGTACCGTCTGGATTACGATAATGAGTGTTTTTATAATGCTCAAAGACTTCCTTACACAAGGCATTTCCAGCCTCACCCATAAAGAAAGCCGCCTGAAGACCAAACTCGCTGTTATCAGGATTTACCTTCTCATTGAAGGTCATAAATCCTTTTTTCGGTACAAACTCATCAAATCTTTTAAACAGAAAGATGTCGCTATCCATATAAAGACCGCCATATTTATATACCGCATAAAAGCGAACAACGTCAGCCGCAAAAGCCCAACGCTTTTCCTCCAATGCCTCATTGATAAAATCACAACCTATGGATTTGGCATCTTCATATCCCCATACCTTAACTTGATAATCTGGAATGACTCGTTTCCATGTATCCAAGCAAACCTTGATTTCCACAGGATAAGGATCATTGCTAAACCAGCAAAGATGAATAACTTTTGGTATCATCGTTCTTTATAAGAGTAATTATAATGTTAACATCATATATAGTTTCAAAGTTACGAAAACCACATCAAAGAGCAAAAAAAATAATGAGCAATTATTGTTTTCAATTATTCTTTATTGGAATATTCGCGTATCTTTTCTTAACTTTGTGCATAAATAGAATATTGAACAGAAGTAGTAAACCATGATAAGAATAAAGCTTCTTTCACCACGATACGCTGCTCTCCGCGACTTTCTCCTTGCCTTGCCAGGCAGGATGGACACCGAGGGGGAATATGTGTATGGCGGAAAGCGCAACCTCATAAAACGATTCGCGGCTCCCAACGGGGAGCCGCTCATCGTGAAACGTTTTCATCGCCCACGATTTATCAACAAGTTCGTATATTCCTGGGGAATGCGCCAACCCAAGGGCTTGCGCGCGTTCACTTATGCCAGCATCATTCGCGAGCACGGCGTGGAGACGCCTGAGCCAATAGCCTATATCGAAGACCGCAAGTGGGGAATACTGAGGGAGAGTTGGCTCATTACGCCGGAAATACCATACAAGCATCTGCTCTACGAGATGGGCGACGCTGAGCCTGAGGTGTATGAGCCCATGGCGAAGGCTCTCGCCGCATTCACCGCGCACATGCACGAGGAAGGCGTGTTGCACAAGGACTACTCGCCTGGAAACATACTTTGGGACAAGGACGCTGACGGCAACACTTGCTTCTCCATCGTGGACATCAACAGGATGTATTTCGGACCTGTTGACATCAAGCGAGGATGCGCCAACTTCGCGCGCCTTTGGGGGCCGAAAAGGTTTATCGAGCTTCTTGTAGCCGAATACGCGCGCCTACGGGGATTCGATGAGCAAGAAGCCATTGACATTGCCATGGACAGCCGAAGGAAGTTTTGGACGAGGTACAGTAAACGCCACGAGGTGAAATTCAAGCTGGAGCTATAAAAACACAAAAGGAGGCTCATTCAATAGAACAAGCCTCCCTTTGAAGAACAACTCAGCGGAAGAGATATTTGTAAAGGAATGTCCGCACCCACTGCCCGTAAAGCTCCTTGTAATCCTTGAAACTCTTGGCATGGGCTGAGCCGTGGAACACTACGAGCATCTTTGGCGCGGGCTTGGCGGCGTATAATGGATAAACCATGCGCGTTGGCACAAAGTCGTCGTTGCCGCCATGGATGAAAAGCATTGGCTTGCGGCACTTTGCCACCTGTTTCAACGGCGAGGCCTCGCCAAACGACCAGCCATAGCCGACCTTGCATAGTGCCGATGCCGTGTAGAGCAACGGGAACTCAGGCAATCCGAACATATCATTGAGCTCATGGCTGAACTCGTCCCAAGTGGAGGTATATCCACAGTCTTCTATAAAGCACTTGATATAGTCGGGAGTGTTCTCGCCGGCTACGTTCATTGTCGTGGCACCGCCCATCGACCATCCGTGCACCACAATTCTCGCATGGCCAGTGGAGTCCTTGAACATCTTGTCGGCAATCGCCGCCCATCTCAACACGTCTTCGCGGTCGTTCCACCCCATTTGCATTGCCTTGCCGCCGCTCTTACCGTTGGCATGCAGGTCTGGCAAAAACACGTTCATGCCCAACTCCCTGTTATAGAAGCAAGCGAATTGGAGCATGTCAACCGCACTGTCAGTATATCCATGTACGACAATGGCGGTGAGGGCCGTCTTGCGCGGAGCCTTCACGAAGAGCGCGTGCAAACGCGTGCTGTCGGCAAGGAAAAGCCCAGTACGCTCATTTGCCATTGTGACGAAAGTGTCGCGAAGGGCCTTGTGGGTGGTCACGGAGTCGAGCCAAGGCACCATCCATGGATAGCGGTCGCGCATCACGGCGGTTTGCCTGGCATAGTCACGCCCCTTGTTGTTTGCAGGATGGAGGGCAAAGCTCAACAAATATACGCTTCCGCCAACGATAGCCACGATGAGCAACGCCAATACCCAAAATGATATTCTTAAAGCAAGTCTTCTGTTACATTTCATACGTTTTCCTCTTGTTGTTCGCATTGCGCAAAGGTACGAAAAACCATGAATAAAAGCCTCGGTTAACATTTATTAATTAGCAAGCGTGCAAGATTATCAAGCGAGCGGTGTTCTATACATATAATAGTTTGTCAGTTTACATAAAAATAGGATAATAAACCATCATGAATAATAAGCAATTGAGAATTGTGACAATCGTCGCAATAGCAGTTCTAATCGTATCTGTCATTCCAATTTTTTGGATTGGACAATATTTACATCCATTCTCAGATGATTATGTATTTGGAGCGGAAGCGCATAAGATATGGAATGCAACCCATTCGTTTAGCGCCTGTCTGCAAGGGGCATGGAACGTCGCTGTGAACATGTATCATATCTGGCAAGGTACTTATTCCGCCTGTTTTCTTATGGCTTTGCAGCCTGGAGCATTCGGTGCCTATTGGATAGTTCCTATCATATTATCATCCAGCCTTATTCTATCGACATATAGCTTATTATATGTGATAATGAGGAAATTGCTTCGTACCACAAAGATTGAGTACCTATTGGTATCTACCGTTTTCGTACTCATCAATGTGCAATTTGTGCGTTCTTCCTACGATGCTTTCTATTGGTATAATGGAGCAATGTACTATACCTTATACTATAGTTTGTCATTGTTTCTTGCAGCTATGCTAATTCTGTTTGAGTTGTCTAATTCTGTACAGAAGCGTATCATTTTAGGAGCTGCCTCTATCGTCCTCACATTATTTATTGCCGGAGGCAATTTTGTATCAGGCTTTGGAATGGTAGCCATTTTGTTTACAGCCATCATAATCTACAGAATCGAACAGAAGTGCATACCAACATTTCCTGCTGTCATCTTATTGATTTACTTAGCGGCATTCTCTTTCAGCATATTAGCCCCAGGCAATACTTTCAGAGAGTTAGCTGTGAAAGAATCACATCCTAACACTATAGCAGCAATTGGGATTACCCTTGGCAGAAGCCTCGGCTTCATCTGCGACAGAATTATCAGTTTCATGTCCTTGACTTTTGTTACCTTGGTACCCTTAGTCAGCAAGCTGGCTCGCAAATCGCAGTTCAAGTTCTCTCATCCTTGGCTATGCTTGCTATTGACCTTCGGACTATACTGTGCCTTTTTCTTCCCTCATTGCTATGCCATGGGATACGAAGGACCATTTCGGGTTCAGAATGTATATACCTATGCTTTGTCTTGGTTCATTCTTGTCAATATGTATTATCTCTCGGGAGCCATGGCGCGAAAGGCCGAAGCTAAAGCACCACTTAGTTCAGCCATTTGCAACCTATGTGATGTCATCAAATATAAATACAAGAAGACTTTCAAGTACTCTTATGTTTATGCCATCATCATATACATCTTGGCTGTAGTCATCAAACCTTCTACGACCAACCGTACCGTCAGTCTCTTAGTCAAAGGTGAGATACAAGCTAGTGACAAGGAAATGAGAGAAAGAGAATACACATTGGAACTATCACCCAACAACTCGGTCGTCGAAATGAAACCGCTGACTACCAAATTGCCATCCGACACCCATTACGATGCTTTACCAGACCCTGGATATTGGGTAAACCAAGCCATAGCAATGTATTATGGCAAGCGAGAGGTTTACACGACACATAGTTTCAACATCAACAATGAGAATACTAATCTCATGAAACATTACAAAAATGACGTGGGACCAAACAACTTAAAATACAGAACGTTTAAAAAAGATAAAACTATCAGTCAGACTTATCTCACCCAACGATAGAGAAGTTACTTTGTTGCTCTTTCAGAATTTGGAATGATAACATGACGAAAGAATAAAAGGCAACGCGAAAAAAAGTTGATTGGATTGAACAAGCTAAAACAGTAATATTGCATAAGTGCAAAATATGGCCATGACTATGTTAGCATACCGAGGTGTATACTTGCATAGTCATGGCCATATCTCGACAGGTAAATTGAGGGAACATAAACAACAAGATAAAAGTGATGCCCATGGCTTTAAAAATAAAGGTATTTAAAGCTTAGGCTCTCTATGCGCTGCACGGCTGCGTATCACCCAAATTGTCGGATAAACCATGAATTCGACAAGGAGATGAGAGCACGCTGTAAGAGAGACGTAGGGCCTGGCAACTTGAAGTATGTCCAGTTCAAATGACCATGCTTATTTCACCATGGCTTTCACGGCGTTTCTCAAACCTGACGCGTTTGTCATGAAAGCCTTTGCCGAGCCAAACTTAAGGTGAAGGTCGAGGCGCACGGGGATGTGGTTGTCATCATCGGACACGAAGAAGTCGACTATCTTTTCCCACTTGTTGCTGTCGTCATCCTTGTCCATGTAGGCAAGTTTGAGGCAACGATAAGTGTGTCCGTTGTCAGCCTTTATGTTCACTGTGCCTTGATAGCGAAGCTGCGCTGCGTAGACCTTGGTTCCGTCAACGATTGGGAAGTTCACGACATAGCCTTTCTTCCATCCCGTGGGGTTGAATGAGCGCGCGCGCATGAAGATGCTCATCATGTCGTAGACACACTCGTTGAGCGTGCGTTGCGACCTTGAGTGAGTGCCATCGTGCTTCAGCCTGTGCTGCTTGACGTGGCACTTGCCGTTGGGATAAGTGTAGTACACCTCGTCCACAGTGTATCTCTTGCCTTCCTTGGCGCCCTTGCGATAATAGAGCGGCGCCATGTCGAGCGTGTTGTAGCAGAGAAGAGTGTCGCGTAGCACGAAGAAGTGGTCGGCACGCTTGTTGCCTCTCGTTATCAAACTGCCCTTGTAAGCCGACTTGCCAAGAAACTTTGTCTGGTCGATGTCGAACGACGCAGTGCCAACCTTGACCCAAACAAACTTCCAGTTGAAATAGAGGTTGTAAGAAAGTCGCTCACCCGACTTGAATGCCGTGTTGCGAAACGTGCATTGCGCCGAAGCCGACACGCAGAAGAGCGCGAGCAGTGAAAGAAGAGCTATCTTTAATCGTTTTGTTGCCTGTGTCATTTTGTTTTTCTGATAAGTTAATGTCATTATACTTAAAGTTAAAACAATTATTCTTTTCACCCTTGTCAAGGCTTCGGAATATATTGTATTCCAAGTTTCTTGGCACGGTCGATGTTCCTGTGCTGTATGGTTTTCTGCTTGTCGGCCTTTTGCTTTGTTATGGCATCAGGCTTTTGCTGCCATAGCGGTTTCGCCATTGGGTCCCACGTGAGCGTGAGGTCCCACTTCTCCCTGCACTCTATCACCTCGGGGTCATAATACACCTGTTCGGGTTCTATGCCCTTGTCGTAATCGCCTGTGTCCCATCGATGGTTGTTGTTGGAGTCGACAATCACGCGCATGTAGTATTTTCCAGCTTTGAGGTAATAAAACTCCGCTTGCCCATTGTCGGTGTACACTTCCTTGACCATCTTGCCAGAATTGTCGAGCAGCTGGGCGATGACGTGCTTTCCGCTCATGCCCGAGAGCGTCATCAGCAGTGAGGCATAGGAGTCGGTCGGGCGCACTTTAAGCCCTAACTTCAGCTTTTTCGACACGTCTCCATACAATGAAACGAAAGTGGCGCTGTCGGCCTCAAGACTGTATTCCATGCCTGGCTTCCACTCAGCGAGCAGCCGGTAATTCCTGTTGTCTATCTTGTGCAGCTCGTATCGTTCGGCATACCAAAGCGAGTCTTTCTCAGGATGTGAATAAAGATGTATATGGGCAGTGTCCACAGGCATCAGTGGCACGTCGCTGCTTATCGTCACGTTTTGGTCCGGGTCCAAGTCACCAGACGGCACTATCTTGAGCTTCAATTCCTCAGGCGGCATCACGCTATCGTAGTCCAAGCCTTTCTTTTTCCTCTTGTCTTGCTCCTTCTGCCACGTCTTCAACCTCTTCTCCGCGTCTTTCACGCGCTTCTCATACGAGGTTTTGGCTATGAGTTGCAGAGTGTCAACCTGCTCACGCAACACGCCCAGCGTGTCGGTGATATTGTGGGTAATCTGCATCTTCAGCGTGTCTTGGTTGACGAGCGCGGTATCGCGAAGCCAATAAACTATCG
The DNA here is from genome assembly GCA_036751585.1 of Prevotella sp. Classification (GTDB taxonomy): domain Bacteria; phylum Bacteroidota; class Bacteroidia; order Bacteroidales; family Bacteroidaceae; genus Prevotella. The sequence goes on from DAIOUH010000070.1 coordinate 8,022, forward strand.
TGTCGCGCTTTTCCGAAGGTTCTGTAAGGAACGCGTTGTCGGAGTTGAAGTTAAGTCCCACAATCTTTGGCAGCGTGTTGTCGCCATAGCTATAAAACAATGTGAAATGGTTGGCGTCGGTGCGGTCGCTCTTCACGAGATACCTGTTGGTGAGAATCTCATTGAACGCACGCAGGCAAATGTTGTCGGGAAGGAAATGCGTATAGCCCGTCACGTTGATGGAGGCTATATGCAGCGAGTCGGTCCAAATGGTGTCCTGGCGCGTGTCTGGCTTAAACGAAGGCTCTATGATGTCGTGGTTGAAAGCCAGCATCTCGCTTTTCTGGTTGAACATATAGTTGCCATCGGCATCCTGCAAGGCATATACACGGTATTTGCCTGGCGCTATGCCCTTTATGGTGAAATGTCCACGCGAGTCGGTTCGCGACACCCTAATCATTGGCTTCTTCTGGAATGCCGAATCGCTGAGGTCATCGTAAAGTCCCACAAGAATGCCTTTCACGGGTTCCAGGTCTTCCGCACCGATGACATATCCCGACACTTGCAAGGTGTCGATATGGTCGCCCGTGGAGAAGGTATAGGCATAGTCGCCAAGGGGGTTTCCCTCGTTGTTGTCGCTTATGGCGTTTGAGAAGTCGATGGTATAAGTGGTGTTTGGCTTGAGCGAGTCGGCAAGTTGCACGCTTATGCGCTTGCCCTCACCCTTTATCTCAGGTGCCTCAAGCTGTGGCGGCGACACCACTACATTCTCGGTGGGGTTGTCTATCTTGACATACTCATCAAAATTGATAAGTATCTTTTTCTTCTTCACGTTTGTAGCCCCGTCGGCAGGCTCAGCGCCAATGACCTTAGGCGGTGTCTCATCATACCATCCGCCATCGGGGTTTCCCATGCGCGCGCAACCTTGCAGGAGGCACAACATGATAAAACCAGCGAGCGACAACGCGCCGAGAAGTCTCGCCGTCTTGCCATTGCCGTTTAAATGTTTGTTGTTTGTCATAAAACGCTTAGCATAAAAACGCCCATAGGCTTATTGCTGCTTGTAGTTGCCATTAAGCTCAAGCAGCTCGTCCATGTTTTTCCTTGAGTTGCTCAAGCGTGGCACCTTGTGTTGCCCTCCGAGCTTGCCTTTGGCCTTGAGCCATTCCTCAAACAGGTGAGGGTGCGCCTTCACCACTTCCAGATGTTGAAGGGTGACATCGTGGAACCGCTTGGCCTCGTAGTCGGAATTGATTTCCTGCAACTTGCTGTCGAGGCAATCGGCAAACAACTTCATGTCGTCAGGCTCTTTCGAGAACTCTATGAGCCACTGGTGGCGACACTTGGCATTCTCGTCCATGTATACCGGCGCGGCAGTGTATTCAAGTATTTGCGCTCCCGTGCGCTCGCAGGCATAAGCCAAGCCTTTCTCGGCGTTGTCCTGTATGAGCTCCTCGCCGAAGGCGTTGATGAAATACTTGGTGCGACCCGTGATGACAAACTTGTATGGCTTAGTAGAGGTGAAGGTCACCGTGTCGCCAATCATGTAGCGCCACAATCCACACGAGGTGGAAATCACCATGGCGTAGTTCTTGCCCGTCTCCACGGCTTCCAACGGGATGATGTCGGGATTGGGCTTGCCCACGTCCTCCATCGGTATGAATTCATAGAAGACACCATAGTCGAGCATGAGGAGCATCGAGCGGTCCTTGGGGTCGTCTTGTATGCCGAAAAATCCCTCCGAGGCGTTGTACGTCTCCATGTAGTGCATCTTCGGCGAGGTGATAATCTCCTCGTATTGCTTGCGGTATGGCTCAAAAGCTATGCCGCCGTGGAAAAACACCTCAAGATTTGGCCACACGTCCTCGATGTGCTTCTTGCCTGATATTTCCAGCATCCTCACGAGCACGCTAAGCATCCACGAGGGCACGCCAGATATATTTGTGACGTTTTTGTCCATGCACTCGCGCGCTATGCGGTCACGCTTCAGCTCAAAGTCGGAGAGCAGGGCGGTGCGCTTCTTGGGCACGCGGAAGAGGTTGACCACGGGGTTGATGTTCTCTATCAATATGGCGGAGAGGTCGCCCACGAGCGACCCTTCCACGTTATAGTTTGGCGAGTGGCTGCCACCGAGGATGAGCGACTTGCCATCGAAGAGACGACTGTCGGGGTTGTTGCGCAAATAGAACGCCACCACGTCGGAGCCGCCTTTGTAATGGATGTTGTGCAGTCCTGCCGACGACACGGGGATGAATTTCGACTTGTCGTTGGTTGTGCCCGACGACTTGGCGTACCATCTCACTAATCCCGGCCACAACACGCTGGCCTCGCCATGACGCATACGGTCTATGTCGCCTTTCAATTCTTCATAGGTGTTTATGGGTACACTCTTCACGAAGTCGTCGTAGCCCTTGACGTTCACAAACGCGTGGGAACGGCCATACTCCGTGTCGCGACCCTTTGAGACAAGGTATTCCAGCACCGACCGTTGCAACTGCTCGGGTTCCGTGAAGTGCTTCTCAAGCTCTTTTTGTCGGGGGCTGAAAAACTTACTTGCTATCTTTGTAAGACTCATTTTGGCAAATCTATGCTTATTATGGTGTGCAAATTTAAGCTAAAAGAACGACAATGACAAAAAAAATCTAATGTTTATGATTTTGACATATTTAATTGTCGTAACTTTGCGCATTATTATACGAAATAACAATAAAAAAGGAAACTGTACAACTTTTTTAATCCTATGAAAAACATTAAGCACACTATCGTCTCGATGCTGCTCTTGCTTGCCGCGGTGGTTACCGCGAGCGCGCAAATGCCTGTCAAGACGATACCCGTGGACACGGCGTTCCGCATCGGCAAGCTGCCCAACGGACTGACCTACATCATCCGTCACAACAACTGGCCTGAGCATCGTGCCAACTTCTACATCGCGCAAAAGGTGGGTTCACTTGAGGAGAACGAGGACCAGCGCGGCCTCGCCCACTTCCTTGAGCACATGGCATTCAACGGTTCCGACCACTTCAAGGGCAACGACCTCATTGAGTGGTGCCGCTCAAAGGGCATAGAGTTTGGCGGAGACCTCAACGCCTATACCTCTATTGACCAAACGGTCTACAACATCGACAACGTGCCCACATCGTCGGCCTCAACGCTCGACTCTTGCCTGCTCATCTTGCGCGACTGGTCGTGCGGATTGTCGCTGGAGCAAAGTGAGATAGACAAGGAGCGCGGCGTCATCCACGAGGAGTGGAGACTGCGCACCTCGGCGCAGAGCCGCATGCTGGAGAGAAACCTTGAGAAGCTCTACCCTGGCTCAAAATACGGCAAGCGCTACCCGATAGGATTGATGTCGGTGGTAGACAACTTCAAGCGCAAAGAGCTCGTGGACTACTACCACAAGTGGTATCACCCCGACCACCAAGGCATCATCGTGATTGGCGACGTGGACGTGAACAAGACCGAGGCTGAGATAAAGAAACTCTTCGGCAGTATCAAGAACCCCGCCAACGAGGCCAAGATAGTGGACGAGCCCGTGCCCGACAACGCGCAGCCCATCGTCATCATCGACAAGGACAAGGAGTATCAGCAGTCGTTGGTGTCGCTCATGATGAAGCACGACACCGACCCCGACTCCATAAAGCAAAACATTGAGTACACCCTCTCACAATATGTGAAGGATGCCGCCATCGGCATGCTCTCCACCCGTTTCGCGGAGGCGGCGCAAAAGGCCGACTGCCCGTTTGTGGGCGCCTCGGCAGGGGATGGCAACTACATATTCTCCAAGACGAAAGACGCGTTCTCCATCAACGTCATGCCAAAAGACATGGGCAAGTCGGCTGACGCGGTGAAGGCTGCATACCTCGTGGTGAAACAGGCAGCCGACCATGGCTTCACCGCCACGGAATACGCGCGCTTCAAGGAATCGATGCTGTCATCGCTCGACAAGATGTGGGAAGGTCGCGACAAGCGCACCAACACGTCATTCTACAAGCAGGCTCTCGGATGGTTCCTCAACAACGAGCCTATGCCTTCCCTGGAGTTCAGCTACAAGATGATGAAGCAGATCGTGCCCATGATTCCGCTGGAAGCCATCAACCAAGTGTTGCCGCAGCTCGTGGCAAAGAGCGACAGCAACCTCGTGATACTCAGCTTCAACAACGAGAAGGACGGTGCCGTGTACCCAACTGCCGACCAGCTGCTCAACGCCGTACATCAGGCAAGGGCCACAAAGGTGGATGCCTACGTGGACAACGTGAAAAACGAGCCGATAATGAAGAACCTGCCAAAGCCTGGCAAGATAAAGAAAGAGGTGAAGAGCAAAAAGTTCGACTACGACATCCTCTCTCTCTCAAACGGTGTCACGGTGCTCCTCAAAAAGACCGACTACAAGAAAGACCAGGTTTCCATGAGCGGAACAGGTGGCTCTGGTGAGGGCAACTATGGCAAGGCCGACTTCGCCAACGTGCAGATGTTCAACAGCGTCATCGACAACAGCGGCCTCGGCGACTTCTCTTCCATAGAACTGGGCAAGGCTCTCGCCGGAAAGATCGCCAACGCGTCGCTCAGCATGGGCGCCAGGAAAATGAGCCTCAACGGAAGCGCCACGCCGAAAGACGTGGAGACGATGTTGCAGCTCGCGTACCTCTATTTCACCAACATCAAGAAGGACCAAGACGCCTTTAATAACCTGATACAGCAAAACGAGGTTGACTTGAAAAACCGCGACCTGGACCCGACGACGGCTTTCTCCGACTCGATAACAAAGTTTGTATACGACAACAACTGGAGGATGCAACCCTTCTTGCTGAAAGACCTCAAGAACGTGTCCTACGACCGCATACTGCAAATGGCAAAGGAGCGCACCGCCAACGCCAACGGCTGGGTATTTGAGATCATCGGCAACTTCGACGAGACCACCATCCGCCCGCTCATCTGCCAGTATCTCGGCTCGTTGCCGTCAAAGGGCAAGAACCCTGAGGGCAAGCGCGAGGTAGTGCCCACAAAGAAAGACGTGGACAAGACGTTCACTCGCAAGATGGAGACACCCAAGTCAATGGCGCAAATACTATGGTTCAACCCCACGATACCATACACCATGGAGCGCAGCATCCAGGCTTCCATGGCAGGCCAAGTGCTCTCAATGATTTATCTCAAGCAGATTCGCGAGGAGGCAAGCGCAGCCTACACCTGTGGCGCTCAAGCCGGCATGAGCATCGCGTCAGACGGCTACCACATGGCGCAAATAGCCAGCTACTGCCCAATGAAGCCCGAGAAGAAAGACGTGGCCATAAAGATAATGAACCAAGCCGTGAAGGACCTCGCCGTGAAATGCGATGCCGACATGCTCGACAAGGTGCAGAAGCTCATGCTCAAGCAGTATGACAGCGCGCTGAAGACCAACGGATATTGGGCAAGCATCATCTGGGACAACTACACCATGCACCGCGACGAGAACACGGAATATGCCAACACCGTGAAGGCGCAGACACCAGAAAAGGTATCCGCCTTCGTCAAGGAGTTCCTCGCCGGAGCCAACAAGGTGAGCGTGGTCATGCTTCCCGAGTAAACCAAGAAACATATAAACACACAAATGAATGGGGCACGCCAATTGGCGCGCCCCATTTTTTTTATACTCTCAATAAATCCCGCCACG
>DAIOUH010000071.1:0-13161 GCA_036751585.1 Prevotella sp.
AGATTATTTTCAAAATTTCTTTGATTGTTGACATAAATCAAGGATTTGGCTCGGGGAAACGGGATAGACTTGATAGACAGGATAGACATTATAGACGGGATAGACAAGACGGATGGGATGGGAAGATAAAAGATGGATGGGATGGAAGGACGGATGAGCATAAGGGGCATGTTGGGCATAAGAGGCGGCGCGGACGACATGGGGTGACAGGTCATGCGCGGGCGGGCACAAAACCCGCCCGCGCATGGCGGAAAAACACGCCCCTCGGCTCCACGGCGTAATGGCAGCGCGATTCAAGCGTGGAGGCAGCGCGATATAAGCGTAAAGGCGACGGCTCCACGGTTGAATCGCGAAGCGATATAAGCGTGAAGCCGATGGCAGACCAATGGGAGGCAGTCAATCGTGGAGAATGAGAGCCGACTGGGCGGGAACGGTGACTTGTGAACCATGAAGCGTGGCGAGACCAGCCTCATCGATTTTGCCATCGCGGCACACCACGGTATACGAGCCTTCGGGGATAGCTACAGTGCGAGGTTGCTTGTTGGCATTGAGCGCCACGATGATGTTGCGCCATGAGTCGCCACCAGCATGAGCCGTCAAACGAAAGGCGACGAGGCAATCGGCAGTGGGCAGGAACTCAAGATGCTGACGCACAAGGTTGGCATCGCCCAAACGGAATGCCGGATGATGACGGCGCAAGGCAATGAGGTTGGCATAATAGCTGAACACCTGCGGATAACGCTTGAGGTTCTCCCAACGAAGCTCATTGACGCTGTCGGGCGAGTTGTAACTATTGTGCACGCCCTTCTTGTCGCGAAGCATCTCCTCGCCACTCAGCATGAACGGCACGCCCTGCGAGGTGAACACCGCCGTCTGCGCCAACTCGTCGAGACGAATGAGCTCGTCGGTGGTAATGCCCGGCACGGAAGCCTTCAAGCGGTCAACGAGGCACATGTCGTCGTGACAGCTCACATAGTTGATGCACTGGGTAGGCTCCAACGCCCATGGCTCCTTGGAGTAGTTCACCTTGGCATAGTCGACTTGCGGATGGGCTATCATTCCGGCAATTCCCGCCTTCACACTTTCCTCCGACCCGGCTATGCCGGCGAGAAACGCGCCCTTGTGGTCGTCGCTGAACGGACCGCGCAAAGCATCGCGCATGTCATCGCAAAAAGCGGCGATGCCCGGCATCTGCCTTATGTTTGCCTTCACCGCGAGCTCACTGGCAGGATAAGCGCACTGCCCCGCGCTCCATCCCTCGCCATAAACAAAGACATTGGGGTTGAGGGCGGCGAGCTCCTTGCGTATGTCGTTCATCGTCTCGATGTCGTGCACGCCCATGAGGTCGAAGCGGAAGCCATCGACATGATACTCGTTGACCCAATACTTCACGCTCTGAAGCATGAACTGTCGCATCATGGGCTTCTCCGACGCCGTCTCGTTGCCGCACCCTGAGCCATCGCTCGGCTTGCCATCTTTGGAGAAACGGTAGAAATAGTCGGGATACGTGCGTTGGAAGTTGCTGTTGTCGAGGTCGAACGTGTGGTTGTATACCACATCGAGAATCACCCGGATGCCAGCCTTGTGGAGAGCCTGCACCATCTCCTTGAACTCACGCACACGCGTGGCGGGGTCATAGGGATTGGTGCTGTAGCTGCCCTCTGGCACATTATAGTTAAGTGGGTCGTAGCCCCAGTTGAACTGCGGCTTGTCGAGTTTGGTCTCATCTACTGAGGCATAGTCGAACGACGGCAGTATATGCACGGCGTTTACCCCCAACCGTTTGAGATACTCGGTAGCCTTGGGTTCTGCCAGCGCGAGGAACTTACCCTTGTTTCGGAACCCGGATGTAGGCTCAATGGAGAAGTCGCGATGGTGCATCTCATAGATGACGACATCGGCGAGGCTCTTCGTGGTGAGCACATGGTCATCGTCCCACCCCTTGGGGTTGGTGGCGCTCATGTCGATGATGGCACCTCTCCTGCCATTCACCCCCACAGCCTTGGCGAACACGCCTGGAGTCTCGCCCTTACCAATATTGAACGTGTAGAATTTCCCTTTTTGGTCGCCATTGAGCTCCACAGTCCATAGGTTGTCGCCCGCCAGCCTCATCCGCTTCTTGGCAATGGGCTTAGGGTCAGCTGCCACGTCGCCCTTGGCATAGACGTTGAGCACCACGTTTTTGGCCTTGGTGGGCGCAAAGAGCTTGAAAACCGTGCGCCTGGGCGAATAGTTCACCTCGTCGAAGTTGAAGTCTTGCGCCGAGGCGAGCAAGGAAGAGGTGAGGAGTAATGCAGAAATTAGGATGTTTCTCAATTTCATGTGTCTTGATAGTTTGCTTTGAGTTGATTAAAACAATATAGCCGCGAATTCATAAGAAATCCGCGGCTATAAATCGATAATTCTATGTTACAGAGCCTTCACTGACACCGCGAAGCCACCACCAGGAGCCTGTGTGAACTTCAGCACGTCGCCTTTCTTGATCTTACGCTTCGTGATGACGTAAGCCTTAGGGTTCTTGTCGAAAGAAGCGTTTTTGGCATCGGCGTAGATGGTCGCCTCATACTTGCGTCCCTTGTCGAGGAAGTCGAACTTGACGGTGCTGTTGTGTCCGTCCTCGTTGCACTTTCCAGCCACGAACCAGTTGTCGGTGCCCTTTGCCTTGCGCGCCACGGTGATGTAGCGAGCCGGCTCAGCCTCTATGTACTTGCTGTCAGACCAATCGGCAGCCACGTCCTTGATAAACTGGAACGCGTCCATGTACTTGGCATAGTTCTCGGGCAGGTCAGCCGCCATCTGTATTGGGCCCCACATGACGAGGTAGAGGGCGAGCTGTCCCACGAGCGTGGTGTGCACATAGTTCTTGTTCTTGCTCCACGTGCTGAGCTGAGTCTCGAGGATTCCGGGAGTGTAGTCCATCGGGCCGCCCTGCAAGCGCGTGAACGGCAGGATGACGGTATGGTCTGGGCGGCTTCCGCCGAATGCCTCATACTCGGTACCGCGCGCGCTCTCGTTGCCAATCCAGTTTGGCCACGTGCGTGCTATACCTGTGGGGCGGGTGGCCTCGTGCGCGTTGACCATGATGTGGTGCTTGGCAGCCTCGGTGACGCAGCGCAGGTAGTGGTTGTTCATCTCCTGTGAGAAGTGGTAGTCGCCGCGCGGGATGATGTCGCCCACGTAGCCGCTCTTCACGGCGTCGTAGCCGTACTTGTTCATGAGGTTGTAGGCATCCTCGAGGTGACGCTCATAGTTGACCACGCTCGAAGAGGTCTCGTGGTGCATCATGAGCTTCACGCCCTTGCTGTGTGCATACTCGTTGAGCGCCTTGATGTCGAAATCGGGATAAGGAGTGAGGAAGTCGAACACATAGTCTTTCATGTGTCCCGACCAGTCTTCCCAGCCTTCGTTCCATCCCTCGACGAGCACCTCAGAGAGACCGTTGGCCGCGGCGAAGTCGATATACTTGCGCACTTCCTCGTTGGTGGCACCGTGTTTGCCGTTTGGCTTTGCCTTGGCGTAGTCGGTGATGCCGAGCTTCACCGATGGGAAGTCATCGGTATATCTCCATGTCTTGTGACCTGTGATCATCTCCCACCACACGCCGCAATATTTTGTCGGGTGAATCCACGACGTATCCTTAATCTTGCAAGGCTCGTTGAGGTTGTATATCAAGCTGTTGGCATCGCCGAGCATGTCGCGCGCGTCGTCGCTGACAGCCACCGTGCGCCACGGCGTGTTGCAAGGAGTCTGCATATAACCCTTGTTGCCCGTGGCATCAGGAGTGAGCCAGCTCTCGAAAACCATGTTTTTGTCGTCGAGGTTGAGGTGCATCGTGGCGTAGTTGATGCAAGCCGCCTCGTGGATGTTGATATAGAGGCCGTCCTTGGTCTTCATTTGCAGTGCGGTCTGCACGCCCGTTGGCGAGAACACGCTCACTGAGGAGTTGTGCCAGTTGACGGCATCGTGCAGCTTGGAGCGAATCTCCGAGAGCTTGCTCTCCGTCGTCTCCTGCTCCTGCGTGTCGTAGTCGCCTGGCAGCCACCACGCCGTGTGGTCACCCGTCATGGCAAACTGCGTGTGCTCTTCCTTGATGACGAAATAGACCAGGTCTTTCTGCTCAGGGAACTCGTAGCGCAAGCCCATGCCTATGTTGTAGACGCGGAAGCGAATGGTGATTTTCCTGTTTGAAGAAGGCTGGAAGAGGTTGACAGCCATCTCGTTGTAGTTGTTGCGTATCTTTCCATACTGTCCCCAGACCGGTGTCCAAGTCTCGTCGAAAGAAGACACCTGGCTGTCTTGCTCCGTGAAGCCGTCCATCAGCGAAGTCTCCTTCTGACCCTTGGATGCGTGCTTGTCCTTGGCGAGCTCCAGGCCGAGATGGGATGGCTTCACCACCGTCTTGCCCTTATAGGACATCTCGTAGGTGGGCACACCGTTTCCCGTGAGTGAAAATGACACCGAAACGTTGCCGTTAGGCGACTTTACGGTTTGCCCAAATGCCGTGATGGAAAGCAACAGCGCAAGGGCGGTAAGTGCAAATGATTTTCTCATGAGTCGTTTGTATAAGTGTAATATAGATCTATCTTCCGCTTTCCTGTATGAGGTCCTTGATGTTTTGCGCGAAACTCTTGTTGGCGATGAGGTCCTCGATGTTGAGGTGCATCCTGTATCTCCAATAGTAAGGCACTATTGCCGGCACGTTGACGCGCTCCTTGTCGGCATCGGCGAGACGCAGCTTCTCGTCCATGGCGAGCCAGTCTTGTATGCTGAGCACGCAGAGCATCGATGGCGATGTGAGCTGCCTCGATATGATGTCGCGCGCGAGCCACCCCGGCAGTGGATGTGGCGCCGCGCCCTGGCGGTAGAGCATGGTGTTGTAGTAGGCCTGGGTACGATCCCAGTCCTCGTCCCACCACTGCCTAAGCGTTGGCATATCGTGGGTGGAGAAGGTGCACACCGAGCGGTAGGGGTTGCGCGAGAGGTGCCCGAAACGCACGTGCGGGTCTTTCGGCATAGACTGTATCTCCAATGACAGTATGCGCAACTGGTTCATCACCCATGGCACGCAATCGGGCACCATGCCGAGGTCCTCGGCGCACACGAGCATTCGCGTGGCTTGGACGATGACGGGCAACTTCTTCATGGCCTCGCCATACCAGAACTGGTTGTTGCGACGATAGAAATAATCGTTGTAGAGGCGGTTGAACGCCGCCTTGTCGTTGTCGTACAGGCTCTCGTAGATAAAGTCGAACTGTGCGGATATGCGCGGGTGGAACTTGCCCTTGTCGGCGCGGTCGCGCACGAAGAGCACGTCGCTGATGAGAGAGTAGAGTCCGTCGCGGAAGTTGAGCTCGCCCTGGTCGGTGACGTTCTCGAAGAGCTTTTGTATCTTCTTCTGCGTGTCGTATTCTGGTTTCATCTTGTAGCGCTCGCCATCGATGCGGTCGAGATACTTGTCCCTTACCTCGCCGGCGCGCTCCTTGAACACGCGGTCGAGCACCCAGTCGGTGATGAAAGGCTCGGTGAACCGCGCTTCCTGGAAGTTGAGACCGTAGCCGCGAATCTCGTCGGCTGTCATGCCGAGAGCCGGGGCGAACTGTCCCAAGAGCCCGTGCACGGCATTGATAGGTATCTCCCAAATGCGGAAGAAGCCAAGCACGTGGTCTATGCGGTAAGCATCAAAATATTTTGCCATGTTGCCAAACCTGCGCACCCACCATTGGCAACCGTCTTTTATCATCTCGTCCCAGTTGTAGGTAGGGAAGCCCCAGTTCTGCCCGTTGGTCGAGAAGGCGTCGGGTGGCGCTCCTGCCTGCCCGTTGAGGTTGAAGTAGCGTGGCTCCGTCCACACGTCGCACCCATGGCGGTTCACGCCGATGGGTATGTCGCCCTTGAGTATGACGTGGTGCTGGCGCGCGTAGTCGTGCACGGCTTTCATCTGCTCGCCAAGCACGAACTGCACATAATACCAGAACGCCACGGCCTTGTATTCCTTGGAACGCGCCTCGGAGAGCCGCTTGCGGTCGGCCTCATCCCATTGGTTGTGGTCTTTCCAAAGCGTGAAGTCGGCGGTGCCATACTCGTCTCTCAACGTGCAATATTGCGCGTATGGCACAAGCCACTGCCCGTTTTCCTTGAAAAACTCCTTGAAGGCGTGAGTGCCGAGCGTCTTGGCGCCTTCCTGGGCGTAGAGGTCGCGGAGGTAAGCCAACTTGGCGTTGTTGACACGCTCATAGTCGATTTGCGGCAGGGCGTTGAGCTCGCGACGCTCTTTCTCATATTTCTCGAGCTTCGCCTTGTCTTTGAGCAGCGGCAACTTGTGCAGGCAAGCGTACTGCGGATGCAGGGCGAAAATGCTGATGCAAGAATAGGGATAGGAGTCGGTCCAAGTATGGGTGATGGTGGAATCGTTGATGGGCAACACCTGCAGCACCTTTTGACCCGTGACGCACATGAAGTCGATCATCTTCTCCAAGTCGCCAAAGTCGCCCACGCCAAACGACTTCTTCGTGCGGAGCGAGAACACCGGTACCAGCGTGCCTGCCACCTTGGTGTCGTAGATGGCGAAAAAGGCCTGATCGAGGTCATAGGCCACCACGTCGCCGTCGTTGAGCGCCGGCAGCGTCACCTCGCGGTTGTAGCCTTCTTCCCACATCGTGTCGGTGGGGTCGTCGCGTCTCACCGCCACGAACTTGAACTCCACCTTCTCGTCGGCAAACCACGCGGCGTCGAGGTCCACTACCCACTCGTTGTATGCGTGCTGTTTCATGGGCAGGGCCTTGGCTGGGTCCCAATTGCCAAGCGCGTCGGCCTCGCCCACGATGGCGAGCGTGGCGTTGCTTATCTGCGGTGCCCTGACCACGAGGCGCGCCGTGCGGCCAAACGTGCTGACGGCTGGCCGCTCCACGCGGCTGTCGCGTATGCAATCGGTAAAGGCGGAACTATATAAATAGGAGTCTTCGGGTATGTCGTGCCACTGGTCATACACCGTATAGTGGTTGCCCATCTCGGCGTTGAGCTCCAAGGTGTGCATCACGGTCGTCCACTCGTGGCGTATCGTCTTGCCCTGGCGCTCAATGTCATAATAATATATCAGAGTGCCCGTGGCATGAATGTTCAACTCACAAGTCCACCTGACGCCGTCTTGGGTCATCATGTGGAATTTAGACTTTGGCGCGTCCTTGCAAACGCCACTTACAAGATTCAGCACCACGTCCTCGCCGAAGCTTGTGTGAAAATCTACGTTAAACCGAAAATCCATTATATGTTGTTAGTTTTGTTTTCTAATGCAAAAATAGTCTTTTTTTCTTACTTTACTTGATTTATATCATATAAAATGGAATATATATTATGCGCAATCGTTTGCATTAAACACAAAACTTCGTTTCACAGGCTTCACGGCGTTTTGATAATTCTTCTTAAATTATTGGCTGAAAGCCTCATCGTGTCGGATAATTTACTAACTTTACCACACGAATACAGCTTAAACACTAAAGACCAATAAACACCATGAAAGAAACTTGCCTTCACTCCCGCCACGTGGCCTTGGGAGCACTCATGCAGCCCTTCGCGGGCTATGACATGCCCATTCAATACACATCTATAATAGATGAGCACAACGCCGTGCGCCACCACTGCGGCGTGTTCGACGTGTCTCACATGGGCGAGGTCTTCGTCTCCGGCACCGATGCCGAACGCTTTGTCAACCACATCTTCACCAACGACATCTCCACCGCCGTGCCAGGCAAGGTGATGTATGGCATGATGTGCTATCCCGATGGCGGCACCGTGGACGACACTTGCATCTGCAAGCTCGCCGACGACCGCTTCCTGCTCACCATCAACGCCGCCAACATAGACAAGGACTACGAATGGATAAGGCAACACGCCGAAGGCTTCGACGTGGACATCGACTATGCCAGCGACCGCTATGGCCAGCTCGCCATACAGGGTCCCGAGAGCGAGAAGGTCGTGGAAGGCGTGCTTGGCATAGAGTGCCACGAGCTCAACTTCTACGAGGTGAAAGAGGTGGGCGACATCATCGTCTCGCGCACGGGCTACACCGGCGAGGACGGGTTCGAGGTTTATGGCAGCCACGAGTGGATTGCCGACTGCTGGGACAAGCTCATGGCAGCCAAGGTGACACCGTGCGGACTCGGCTGTCGCGACACGTTGCGCTTCGAGGTAGGGTTACCGCTCTACGGCGATGAGCTGTCGAAAGACATATCGCCCATCATGGCTGGACTCTCGATATTCGTCAAACTCGACAAGCCTGAGTTCATAGGCAAGGAGGCACTGCTCAAGCAGAAGACCGAGGGCGTGGCGCGGCGGCTGCGCGGCATAGAGCTCGATGCCCATGCCGTGCCGCGCCATGGCTACACGGTGCTCAGCGACGGTGTGCCAGTGGGCGAGGTCACAACGGGCTATCGCCTCATCTCCGTGGACAAGAGTTGCGCCGTGGCGCTCGTGGACAGCAAACTCAAGCTCGGCGACCGCGTGGAGGTGCAGATACGCAAGAAGACGTTTCCCGGAACCATCGTGAAAAAGAAGTTCTACGACAAGCACTACAAGAAATCATAACCATAAAAACTAAAACGATATGTCAGAAGTGAGACAAGGACTCTACTACACGGAGTCGCACGAGTATGTAAGTGTAGACGGCGATTACGGCTACGTTGGTATAACAGATTACGCGCAACAGCAGCTGGGCAACATAGTGTATGTTGACATGCCCGAGCCCGACGACGAGGTGACGGCTGGCGAGGAGTTTGGCGCCGTGGAGAGCGTGAAGGCCGCTTCCGACCTCAACTCGCCCGTCACGGGCACCGTGGAGGAGGTCAACGAGGCTTTGGAAGACTCGCCCGACCTCATCAACAAGGACCCTTACGGCAACTGGATAATGAAGGTGAAGCTCTCCGACAAGTCGGAACTCGACAGCTTGCTCAGCGCGGACGCGTATGATAAATATTGTCAAGGCCTATGAATTTCAAGTATTTCCCCCACACGCCCGACGACATCGCCACCATGCTCCGTCGTTGCGGCGTGACATCGATTAATGAACTCTATGCCGACGTGCCCGAGGCAGTTCGCATGAAGGGCGACTACGACTTGCCCGAGTCCATGAGCGAGGTGGAGCTCCGCCAGTGGTTCAACGACTTGGGCGCCAAGAACACGCCGCTCACCTGCTTTGCCGGCGCGGGCGTTTACGACCACTACGTGCCCGCGGTGGTGCCGTCGATAGCGGCGCGCTCCGAGTTTCTGACGAGCTACACGCCTTATCAGGCTGAGGTGTCGCAAGGCACGCTGCATTATATCTTCGAATACCAGTCGATGATGGCGGAGCTCACGGGCATGGACGTGAGCAACGCCTCGATGTACGACGGCACCACCGCCACCGCCGAGGCCGCGATGATGGCCATTGCCGCGGGCAAGAAGGCGAGCAAGGTGCTTGTGTCTGCCACGGTCGACAAGAAGACACTCGACGTGGTGAGGACCTACGCCCACGTGCATGGCTTCGAAGTTGGCATCATAGCCGAGGAGGAGGGCACGACGTGCGCCGACGACCTCAAGGAGATGGTGCAGGCTGGCGGCGTGGCAGGGGTGATAGTGCAGCAGCCCAACCGCTACGGCGTGGTGGAAGACTTCGCAGGCTTCGCCGACGCGTGCCACACGGCAAAGGCCCTGTTCATCGTGAGCAGTGTCGCAGCAGACCTCGCCTTGCTCAAGACACCAGGCGAATGGGGTGCCGACATAGCCGTGGGCGAGGCGCAGAGCCTCGGCATACCGATGTCGTATGGCGGCCCATATCTCGGATACCTGTGCACCACGGAGAAGCTGGTACGCAAGATGCCTGGACGCGTTGTAGGCCAGACGGTGGACAGCGAGGGCAGACGCGCCTTTGTGCTCACGCTGCAAGCACGAGAACAACACATACGCCGACAGAAAGCCACGTCGAACATTTGCTCCAACGAGTCGCTGCTCGCGCTGTGGGTGACAATCTACATGAGCGTGATGGGCAAGGAAGGACTGAAAGAGGCGGCTCAAATGTCGTTCGACGGTGCCCACCACTTGCACGACACGCTCTTGGCAACGGGCAAGTTTGAGGATGTCTTCCCCAAACCTTTCTTCAACGAGTTTTGCCTGAGATACTCGGGCGATGTGCCCACGCTGTTGAACAAGCTCGCCGACAACGGCATCCTCGGAGGCGTGGACATGGGCGACGGCATCGTGATGATAGCGGTGACGGAACAGCGAACTCTCGAAGAGATAGAGAAATACGTCAGCCTGGTGTAACATTAAATCAAACAACCATGAACAACAAACTATATGGCAAGCTCATCTTTGAACTTTCGAAGCCTGGGCGACGCGCCTACTCGCTGCCCAAGAATCGCTTCCGCCACTACGACGTGCCTGCCGACGAACGGCGCGCAAAGGACGCCGCGCTGCCCGAGTGTGATGAGATGACAGTGACGCGGCACTATACCAACCACAGCGGCAACAACTTCGGCGTGCTCAACGGATTCTATCCCTTGGGGTCGTGCACCATGAAGTATAACCCGCCCGTCAACGAGGAGATAGCCGCCATGCCTGCCTTCGAGAGGCTCCACCCCTTGCAACCCGACCGCACGGCGCAGGGCGCGATGGAGGCTGAGTGGCACCTGCGCCACGACCTCGCCGCCATCACGGGCATGGCCGACTTCACCCTCAACCCGTGTGCCGGAGCGCATGGCGAGCTCACGGGACTCATGATCATCCGCGCCTACCACGAGAGCTGCGATGATGTGGGCAGACGGAAGGTGATCGTGCCCGACTCCGCCCACGGCACAAACCCAGCCTCTGCCGCCGTGTGCGGATTGGAGGTGGTGGAGGTGAAGAGCACCGCCGACGGACGCGTGGACGTGAACGACCTGAAGCCGCTCCTCGGTCCCGACGTGGCGGCGATGATGATGACCAACCCCAACACGCTCGGCCTCTTCGAACATGACATACCAGAGATTGCCGAGCTGGTGCACGGCTGCGGCGCGCTGATGTATTACGACGGTGCCAACCTCAACCCGCTCCTCGGCATTTGCCGCCCGGGCGACATGGGGTTCGACGTGATGCACGTGAACCTTCACAAGACCTTCGCCACGCCGCACGGCGGAGGCGGACCTGGTTCGGGTCCCGTGGGCGTGAGGCATGGATTGGAGAGATTCCTGCCCTATCCGCGCGTGGAACGTGAGGGCGACACCTTTGTGATGAACCGCGGACACGTGGCTGCCTCATCGTCGCCGACGGCACACGAGATTCACGTGGGGGCCTACACCGGCAACTTCGCCGTGGAGCTTCGCGCCCTCGCCTACATCTTGTCGCTCGGCAAGGAGCACATCAAGCAGGTGGGACCACTCGCCACGCTCAACGCCAACTACGTGAAAGAGAGCCTCAAGGATGTCTTCGCGCTGCCGATAACCGGCGTGTGCAAGCACGAGTTCGTGTTCAACGGACTGAAAGACAAGTCCACGGGCGTGACCACGCTCGACGTGGCGAAACGGCTGCTCGACTATGGCTACCACGCGCCCACGATATACTTCCCGCTGCTCTTCCATGAGGCGCTGATGATTGAGCCTACCGAGAACGAGAGCCTTGAGACGCTCAACGAGTTTATCGACGTTATGCGCGAGATAGCTAAGGAGGCTGCGGAAGAGCCTGACACCGTGAAGGGCGCGCCACACGCCACGCCGATAACGCGTGTCGATGACGTGCTCGCGGCCCGTCATCCCGTGCTGACCTACGCGCAAGCCATGGCGATAAAATAATGGTCTGGCGACAAAACAAAGGAAAGAATCATTGCGTATGGCTAAATCTGTTATCATCATAGGCTGTGGCCCAGGTGGTTACGCCACGGCCGAATATGCCGCCCAGGCGGGGCTCAAGGTTACTGTCTTCGAGAAAGGCGAGGCTGGCGGCACCTGCCTGAATCGCGGCTGCATCCCTACGAAGGTCTATTGCCATGCGGCCTCACTCGTGCTCGACAACGCCAAGGCCGCTGCATGGGGACTATGGCAAGACCCCGCGGCGCGCGTCATCGACTTCGCCAAGCTCCACGACCACAAGGAGGCGGTGGTGGCACAACTGCGGCAAGGCGTGGAGACGCTCATGGCACGGCCTGGCATTGAGCTCGTGCACGGCGAGGCGAGACTGAAAGACGCGCGCACGGTCTCGTGCGACGGCACCGACTACACTGCCGACAACATCATCATTGCCACGGGCTCTCACCCCGTGATGCCACGCGTCGATGGCATAGACAACTCTCACGTGGTCTCATCCACAGGGCTGCTCGCCCTCTCGGAATTGCCCCGTCGCCTCGTCATCATCGGCGCTGGCGTGATTGGCATGGAGATGGCATCGGCTTTCAACGCCTTCGGCTCAGAGGTGACGGTGGTGGAATTTCTCAAGGAGTGCTTGCCCATGGCTGACGCCGACCTCGCCAAGCGGCTGAGGAAGAGCTTGGAGAAACGCGGCGTGAAATTCTACATGCAAGCGGCGGCAAAGGCCATCGGCGACAAAACGATGACTTCCGCTGACGGCGCCACGCCACTCTCTGACGGCTCAGCTCCGCCTTCCGTTGACGGCGTGACGCTCACCTTCACGCAGAAAGGCAAGGACATCACGGTGGAAGGCGACATCGTGCTCGCCGCCACTGGGCGCGGACCCAACACCGAAGGCCTCGGGCTCGACGCGCTCGGCATAGACCACGACCGCCACGGCATAAAGGTCGATGACCACTTCGAGACTTCACTCAATGGCGTCTACGCCATAGGCGACGTGAACGGCAGGTTGCAACTCGCTCACGCGGCAGAGGCGCAGGGTCGCAAGGTCATCGACGCCATAGTTGGGCGCGAAAGTAGCCTCAACACCTCACTGGTGCCGTGGGCAGTGTTCACCACGCCCGAGCTTGCCGCCACGGGGCCCACCGAAGACACGGCTAAGGCATCGCTCGCAGAGAATGCCACGGCAACGCATCCCGATGGCTGTCGCCCACAAGTGATAAAGACATTCTACCGCTCCAACGGAAAGGCGGTGACGATGGACGCCACCGACGGACTGGTGAAGGTCATCGCCGCACCCGACGGTCGCCTCCTCGCCTGCCACGCCCTCGGTGCCCATGCCGCCGACTTGGTG
>DAIOUH010000072.1:0-12757 GCA_036751585.1 Prevotella sp.
TGCCGAGTATTGTACGTTTCGGCTTCACGCCGTAATGCCGTCGCGATTCAAGCGTAATGCCGTCGCGATTCAAGCGTAAAGGCAACGCGATTCAAGCGTGATGCCGACGCGATTCAAGCGTGAAGCCGAAGGCCTCTCAAAACATTGGATTAGAGCCCTGGTTGAGGCGATGATTCTATGGTGAAATCTTGATTTGCCAATCATGTGATTAAAACATTTGCATTATCTGATTTTTTTCGTAACTTTGCACTAATGAAGAAAATCGGTTGATAATCGATTAAAAAATAGGGAAATCCATAGAAATGTTGGACAAGTCAAGTAAAATTTATGTTGCGGGCCACCATGGTCTTGTAGGCTCCGCGATTTGGAATAATCTAAAGAAGCGTGGATACGACAACCTCGTGGGTCGCACGCACAGCGAGTTGGATCTCACGGATCAGTTGGCTGTAAAGCGCTTTTTCGACGAGGAACAACCAGATGCTGTAGTGCTCGCGGCTGCTTTTGTCGGTGGAATAATGGCAAACTCGCTTTATCGTGCCGACTTTATCATGCAAAACATGAAGATTCAGTGCAATGTCATTGAGCAAGCTTACAAGCATCATGTGAAGAAGCTCCTCTTCCTTGGCTCCACGTGCATATATCCCAAAAACGCTCCGCAACCAATGAAGGAGGATGCCTTGCTTACCTCCCCGTTGGAATATACCAATGAGGAATACGCTATCTCCAAGATCGCGGGATTGAAGATGTGCGAGAGCTACAATTTGCAGTATGGCACCAACTACATTGCCGTGATGCCAACAAACCTTTATGGCCCAAACGATAATTTCCATTTGGAGAACTCTCATGTCATGCCGGCGATGATGCGCAAGGTGTTCCTCGCGAAGTTGCTTCATGAAAATGATTGGGAAGGCATACGCCGCGACATGAGTCTGCGCCCGATAAACCCCACGGACAAGTTGCGTGCCATTATCGGCGAGGGCAACGTGGATGGCAACGACTCTCAAGACCGCATAGAGAAAGCCCTTGCCTTCTATGGGATAGAAAACAACAAGGTGACGCTTTGGGGTGACGGCTCTCCATTGAGGGAGTTCCTTTGGTCGGAAGACATGGCCGATGCCTCTGTCTACGTGTTGCTCAACGTTGACTTCAAGGACATAATAGGCATAGAAAAATATTCAAGCGTGTTCTACGGTGCCAAGACCGATGGAGCCGTGAACCGCAACAACTCCGAGGGGCGTGGTGGCGCAATACCGTCTTTGGGTGAGATTCGCAACTGCCACATCAACGTAGGCACGGGCAAGGAATTGACAATAAAGGCACTCGCCGAGCTGGTGAAGAAAACAGTGGGATTCGAGGGCGAGATAGCATGGGACAAGACAAAGCCCAACGGCACGCCTCGTAAACTTATCGACGTGAGCAAGCTCCACAGCCTCGGCTGGACCCACAAGGTAGAGATTGAGCAAGGTGTGGAAATGCTCTACAAATGGTATAGGGAAAACTGATAATTGATGATGAAACAGGACATTTATATTCTCGTTGCCGTCTTCGTGGTTCTCATGGTAATCCTTGTTTGGATGGGATTCAGAATGATAATGAACCTCAGGCGGACGACGCGAAAGCGCAAGATTCGCCGACAAGAATGGATAGCGCGCATCAACGCGCGCAAGAATGATCCATAGGGTTGTCAGCTGGTTTTGTGGTTTCAACATTTTTGTATGTATCTTTGCAACATGAAGCGTTTTTCTCTTATCTTGTTTTTTGCCGTGCTCTGCCTGGCGTCGTTCGCGCAAGGCGGACGCGTGGAATGTGAGGACACCTGCCGGCATATTCATGGCATAGACTTGAGCCATTATCAGGGTACCGTGTTCTGGGAGACCGTAGGTAAAAGCAAGATGGCGTATGTTTACCTCAAGGCCACGGAAGGCGGCACGAGGATAGACGATAAATATAAGCAAAACATCGACCTTGCCCACAATTATGGTCTGAAGGTAGGCTCGTACCATTTTTATAGGCCAAGGGTGAACCAAGAGGAGCAGTTGCACAATTTCATGGCGCAATGCCGTCCTGGCGACCAAGACCTCTTGCCCATGATCGACGTGGAGACACGCAGCGGCATGCCACGTGAGGAGTTTCGCGACTCTCTCTCGAAATTTCTCACCCTCGTGGAGAAAGCATATAGGCAGAGGCCACTTGTGTACACGGGCACTAACTTTTACAACACAAACTTGCAAGGCTTGCTCGATGATTACAAGCTCATGATAGCTCAATATTCGTCGCGGCAACCTGTTTTGACCGATGGCAAGGAATACCTGCTGTGGCAATACACGGCAAAGGGCCGTCTCGATGGCATAAACGGTTTCGTGGACAAGAGCCGGTTCATGGGAAAGCACAAGCTCAGGGAGATACGCTTCAGACACAGGTAAAACGAAATAAAACAAGCAATACAGATTATAGATAAAACATTATGGCGATGATTAAATGCCCCGAGTGTGGGCGACAGATAAGCGACAAGGCTCCATATTGCCCGTGCTGTGGCGTGGCTATAGCTGGAAAGATTGTGAGATGCCCACAGTGTGGCGAGGTGTATTTCAGAGACCAGGAAATGTGCCCCAATTGCCACCACATCACTCGGTTGTCTGGTAGCGTTGGCAATGTCGCGGAACATGAAGCCGTGGATGAGAATACGGTGTCGTCTGTTCAACAGGCCGCTGAACCTCGGCAAACGGCAAGTGGCGTGCGGCAGTCGGCGAATGGCGTTCAGCAACCGCCTGTGCCTCCAAGGAGACCTGGCGCCAACAGTGCTAAAGGCGGTGCCACTCCCCCACCGGTGCGGAAGAAGAAAAATCATGTCGCGCTATTCACGGCGATCATTTTCGCTTTGATTCTATGTGGCGTTTGCTTCTATTTCTACAACAACGCCAAGACTTCCAAGGAAGAGGAGGCTTACGAATATGCTCTGAACAGCGATGACCCACTTGTGTTGCAGACATATCTCGACAACTATAAGGACGCGCCTGCCGAACACATCGATTCCATCCAGGCTCATCTCAACGCTTTGCAGCAGAATGATGCCGATTGGACTAATGCCGTGGTCAGTGGTTCCAAGCAAGCATTGCTCGACTATCTAAGCAAACACCCCGACTCAGAGCACAAGGCTCAGGCGCAACATAAAATCGACTCCATCGACTGGGCTTTCGCTTCCAACGCCAATACACTTGACGAACTGCAGGCCTATCTCGATGAGCATGCCAACGGCGAGCACGTGGACGAGGCTAATGACGCCATTCGCAAGCTGAAGGCAAGCACGGTGCAACCAGAGGAAAAGGTGCTGGTGAACGCATCGTTGAAGCATTTCTTCCAAGCCGTAAACGCTAAGAACGACCAGTCGCTTGAGGCTTCTGTGGCTCCGGTCATGTCAAACTTCCTCGGTAAGCAAGACGCCACTAAGGCTGATGTGACCGTGTTCTTGCAGAAGATTTACAAGGACGACATCACTGGCATGACATGGCGACTGGGCAATGACATGAAGATAGACAAGCGCGAAGTTGGTGAAGACGAGTATGAGTACACCGTGTCGGTATCTGCCACGCAAGACATTCAACGCACTGATCCCACAAAGGAAAAGCACGCCCTGTACAAAATCAAGGCCAAGGTAAACCCCGACGGACTTGTTTCAGCAATGTCGATGACGAAAATAATAGAGTAGTAATATAAGATTGCGGTCTTATATATTTACAATTAGCAATAACACATTAATTCTAAATAAGGAAATGGAGACTAAAACCGTGGGGCTCGCGTCGGATCACGCAGGGTTCAAGCTTAAGCAGTTTGTCAAGGAGTATCTCGACTCCAAGCACATAGCTTACAAAGATTATGGCACTTACAGTGAGGAAAGCTGCAACTATGCTGAATTTGGCCATGCCCTTGCACGTGGCATCGAAAACGGTGAGGTTTGCCAAGGAATAGGAATATGTGGCTCTGGTGAAGGCATGGCCATGACGCTCAACAAGCATCAGACCATTCGCGCCGGACTGGCGTGGATTCCTGAGATTGCCCACCTCATACGCCAGCACAATGACGCCAACGTGCTCGTGATGCCAGGTCGTTTCATCGACAACGCCACAGCCGCCAAGATAATGGATGAGTTCTTCGCTACTCCGTTTGAGGGCGGTCGCCACTTGGCGCGAATCAAGAGCATTCCATTGAGCGAATAACATCTCATTTATAAATATAAAAAGAGCCGTATCATTAATCAATGCTGATTTGATACGGCTCTTTTTTATTGTAAAGACTTGCAGGTTAACTTGCGAAATTAAATTGCAAGTATTTCCTCAGGGCTCTTTACGAGTGTCGTGGCTCCATGCTCAATGAGGAAGTCACGGTCGCGGAAGCCCCAAAGCACACTGATGCAAGGCATTCCGCAATTGCGTGCAGTGTCTATGTCAACATCACTGTCGCCTATGTATACCGCTGTTGAGCTTGGCATGTCGAGTTGACGCAAAGCCTCGATTACCGTGTCTGGGGCAGGCTTCTTGTGAATGTCAGGACGCTCACCAATAGCTACCTTTATCTCTTCGCCAAAGAAATGGCGCACGAGGTCTTGTGTGGCTTGATAAAACTTGTTGCTCACGACCGCTATCTTCTTGCCGTTGGCATTGAGCTTGGCTATCAGTTCCATGATGCCAGGATAAGGCGCCGTGGTGTCGAGGTTATGGTGAAGGTAATGCTGGCGAAAGCAAGCATAACATTCCTCAAACTGCGCGAAGCTCTCCCCACCTGGTATTGCGCGTGTCATGAGCAGTCTCACGCCGTTACCCACGAATCTGCGCACATCGTCAACGCTATGTTCTGGCAGTCCATAGGAGCGAAGGGCAAAGTTACAGCTCGCGGCAAGGTCATCGAGAGTGTTCAGCAAAGTGCCGTCCAAATCGAAGATATAACTTTCATACTTCATTTTATCCCGAATTTATTTCGTATTTGATATTAATTATTTGTTTTCTCGATGCAAAGTTACTCATTAATGTGTAACTTTGCACAAATAATTAGAATAAACACATCAAAAACAAATGGCACGACAGTTAAGCAAGAGGTATCTTATCCTTGCGGCAGTGTGTGTGATAGCCTTGTTTGGCTTGACATACTACTACTTTTTCACATCTTTCACAGGGCGAAGCGTCACGAAATACGTCTATGTGGATCAAGACGACAACTACGACTCCCTGGTCATGAAACTAAGACCTGAGGCCAAGGCTCATTGCTTCCAGGCCTTCAGCATTCTTGCCCGCCACAGCAACCTTATTAATAAGGTGCGTACCGGACGTTATGCCTTGACACCCTCGATGGGCGCGTTTACGGTCTTTCGCCATCTCAAAAACGGTTTGCAAGAACCTTTGAACCTTGTGGTCCCAAGCGTGCGAACGATGCAAGACATGGCAGGTGCTCTCAGCAAGAAATTGATGTTGGACAGTTTGACTATAGAGAGAGCATTGACCGACAATGCGGAATGCGCCAAGTTCGGATACGACACTACCACCGTGGCGGCCATGTTCATACCTAATACATACGATATTTATTGGGACACCACAGTGGACAATCTCTTGAAGCGCATAAAGAAAGAGAACGACAACTTTTGGAACCAAGAAGAGCGCAAGGTCAAGGCCAAGTCGTTGAACCTGTCGCCTGTTCAGGTCGCTACGTTGGCGAGTATCGTTGATGAGGAAACAGCCAACGACAAGGAAAAGCCCATGATAGCCGGCATGTATTACAACAGGCTTATGCTTCGCGATGAGAAGTATCCGCAAGGCATGCCCTTACAAGCCGATCCTACAATAAAGTTCGCCTTAAAGGACTTCGCGCTGAAGCGCATTTACCAAAACATGCTGTTTATCAATAGTCCTTACAACACATATAAGAACCCAGGTCTGCCACCAGGCCCTATACGCGTGGCTTCGATAGCAGGCATTGACGCGGTGCTCAACATGGTGCACCACAATTACCTATATATGTGCGCTAAACCAGATTTCAGCGGTACTCACGATTTCGCGGTCACTTATACAGAGCACATGGCCAACGCACGCAGATATGCGGCGGCACTCAATCAAAGGGGAATCAAGTAAATAACAAATATAAGCCTTGGGGTTGTTTAATGCCCTAAGGCTTTTTTTGATACATACAAAGACTTTTTAGAACAGCTTTAAAACGATTAATGGCGCCTGCTTCACAGCAAGCGCCATTTTACTTCAATAGGTATTAGCCTTCTTAAGGTAAAAAGATTGTATTCAGGATAACATTGGCAAAGGTAATAATCTTTTCTGATATGTGCAATATTTAAATCAATTATTTTTAAGTTTTTCCAACTATTCTCTCAGTTTATAGTGGAAAATGACTAACTTTGCAACTTAGAAAAAGTATACAATGAAAATGGAGATTAAAGAAAACGAAAAGGAAGAGAAGCGCAGCATGAGCTTCGTTGAAGAGATAATCAGCAACGACCTTAAGGAAGGCAAGAACAATGGTCGCATCCAGACACGCTTTCCGCCAGAGCCAAACGGATACTTGCACATTGGCCACGCGAAGGCCATTTGCATGGACTTTGGCGCCGCTGAGGAATTTGGTGGCGTTTGCAACTTGCGTTTTGACGATACCAACCCATCTAAGGAGAACAATGAATATGTAGAGAACATTCTTAACGACATTAAGTGGCTTGGTTTTAAGTGGGGACACATTTATTATGCCTCAGATTATTTCCAGAAACTGTGGGATTTCGCCATTTGGATGATAAAGAATGGCAACGCATACGTGGATGAGCAGACATCCGAGCAGATAGCAGAGCAAAAAGGCACTCCGACTGTTCCTGGCACATTCAGCCCCTATCGTGACCGTCCAATTGAGGAGAACCTTAGGCTCTTCAACCACATGAACACCGCCGAGGCTGTGGAGGGCTCCATGGTGCTTCGTGCCAAGATGGATATGGCAAACCCAAATATGCACTTCCGTGACCCGGTGATGTATCGCATCATCCAAACACCACACCACCGCACTGGCACAAAGTGGCACTGCTACCCCATGTATGACTTCGCGCATGGACAGAGCGACTATTTCGAGGGCGTAACCCACTCCATCTGCACGTTGGAGTTTGTGCCTCACCGTCCTTTGTACAATAAGTTCATCGACTATCTCAAGGAATATGACGGTACTGCCAAGGAAGCCTTGGATGACAATCGCCCAAGGCAGATAGAGTTCAACCGTTTGAACCTCACCTACACGGTGATGTCGAAACGCAAGCTCCACACTTTGGTAGACGAACATCTCGTCAATGGTTGGGACGACCCACGTATGCCGACTTTGTGTGGCATGCGTCGCCGTGGCTATTCTCCAGAGTCAATCAAGGCATTCATCCGTTCTATTGGCTACACAAAGTTTGACGCGCTCAACGACATGGCTCTCCTTGAGGCCGCCGTGCGTGAGGACCTTAATAAGAAGGCCACGCGAGTGTCGGCGGTTCTCGACCCAGTGAAGCTCGTGCTGACAAACTACCCTGAGGGTAAGACGGAAATGATGGAGGCCATCAACAATCCCGAGGATGATACACAAGGAAGCCATGAGATTTCTTTCTCTCGCAACTTGTGGATTGAGCGTGCCGACTTCATGGAGGACGCGCCCAAGAAGTTCTTCCGCATGACCCCTGGCAAGGAAGTGCGTTTGAAAAACGCGTATATCGTGAAGTGCACTGGTTGCACCAAGGACGCTGATGGTAACATCACGGAAATCCAGGCAGAGTATGATCCCGAGAGCAAGAGCGGCATGCCAGGAGCAAACCGTAAGGTGAAAGGCACCCTGCATTGGGTGAATGCCGATGACTGCGTGAAGGCTGAGGTAAGGGAATACGACCGCCTCTTCAATGTGGAGAACCCTTCTGCCGACGACCGTGACTTCCGTGAGCTTCTCAATCCTCATTCATTGCACGTGTTCGACAATTGTTATGTGGAGCGTTTCGCGGCCACGATGAAGCCTGGCCAGTATTTGCAGTTCCAACGTACTGGCTATTTCATGGCAGACCCAGATACCAAAGACGACGCGCCAGTGTTCAACAAGACCGTTGGCTTGAAGGACACATGGGCAAAACAAATTAAAAAGTAGCATAATTTGAGCGACAACATCTTCTTTTCAAAGGAGTTCAAGGAAAACCTTCGCAAGTATGAGGAAGCGCGTGAAAACAATTCCTCAGTTTTTCTTGAGCCTGAGCAATTCACTGACATAGCGGAATATTACCATCTGCATGGTGACTTGAAGCGGGCATTGGAGGTTATAGACGACGCACTCAATATCTTTCCAGGAGCAACGGAGCCTCTTGCTTTCAAGGCAAGGGTCTCCATACTCGTATACCATGATGTAGACAAGGCCATGGCATTTGTTGACATGATAGCCGACAAGCAAGACCTTGAGTATTTCTACATTGTCGCTGAAATCATGATTGTCGATAACCGTGTGGAAGACGCGGAGAGGTATCTTGAGTCCAAGGAGCAAACAATTGACGAAGAAGATTTAGAGGATTATTACCTTGACGTGGCATCGTTGTTTGCCGATTACGAGGTTTATGATTTGGCTGCACGATGGCTCGCCTTAAGCAGTGACACCGACTGTGGCGACTACTTGGAACTGAAAGGCCGTATCGCCATGAGCAAGGGCTCGTACAAGGAATGCGAGGAGATATTCAATAAGCTAATAGACCAAGAGCCATACAATAACGGGTATTGGAATCTTCTTGCCTCCGCCAAGTATCTCACCAATGACTTCAGTGGCAGTATGGAGTGCAGCGACTATTCGCTTGCCATTTCTCCCGATGATCCCGATGCCATATTGAACAGGGCCAACTGTTTGATGATGCTTGGCAACGGCAAGGAAGCCAAGTCGTGCTATAAACATTTCAAGCAATTGCAACCGCATAGTGAGGTAGCTGACATGGGCATTGCAGCTGTCCTCATGAATGAGAATAATTTAGAGGAAGCCTTGAAGTATTGGAAGAACGCGGCAAAGCTATGTTCCTCACAATCGGCAAACCTGTTTGAGATTTACAGGAATACAAGTCTCGTCTACGCTTTATGCGGTGAATACAAGGAGGCTATCAGCACGGCAGAGAAACTGGAAACGCTTTCCGGAAATTCCACATTGGATGTGGTCTTGCTAAGGGGGTATGTCAACTTACTTGCGGGAGACGTGGATTCTGCCAAGGATTGTTTCTGGAAGGCTATCCACATGACTTCCGACAAGGACATTGGAAACACGCTTTATTATATTGCGTATTGCCTGTTCGATTGCAATTACCTTCGTCAGGCTCATGACATTTTCCGTCGCCTTGCCGACTCTGATGGCAATAAGGATTACGCTGACTTGTGGGCTTACCTTGTGAGAACCGACTATGAGCTTGGACTTCAAGATGAGTTCCTGGCAGATTTGAAGAAAGCCACAGAACGTAACCCGGTGGGCATTCAGCGAGAACTTTCCGATGTCTTCCCCAATGGCATGTCTGTCAGAGATTTCTACAACTATGCCATTCACCACCCTTTAAGTAAGAAAGGAAAGTCAATAGACGACAAATAAGGTTTAATCTTAATAATTATTTTAATCAAGTATGAGTATTTTATCGACATTGCTCGGCAACCTCAATTACGGAACAGTGCTTTTCTTGATGTTGCTTGAGAGTACCGTGATACCCGTACCTTCCGAACTTGTCGTTGCTCCGGCGGCATACCATTCGGCAGGAGGAAACCTCAATGTGATACTGGTAGTCTTGGCAGCTACCCTCGGTGCTGACATAGGTGCGACTATCAATTATCTCGCGGGTTATTATCTCGGCCGGCCAGTTATCTATCGCTTTGCCAACAGCAAGATTGGTCATCTGTGCATGCTCAATCAAGCGAAGGTAGAGAAAAGTGAAGCCTATTTTAACAACCATGGCATGGCGGCAACAATCACGGGTCGTCTGATTCCGGGTATCCGACATCTGATATCCATTCCCGCAGGTCTATCAAAAATGGTGTATTGGAAGTTTTTGCTATATACCACAATTGGCGCGGGCTGTTGGAATGTCATCCTTGCTTCTCTGGGTTGGTATTTGCACTCGATAGTGCCAGAGGAACAGCTTAATGATAAGATTCTTGAATACGGAGAATACATCAAGGTGGCGATAATTGGCATTTGCGCCATCGCACTCGTCTATTTCATAGTGAAGAAGCTAATCATAAGGAAGAAAAAAATAGACGAATACAAATAAATTTGCTCACAATAAAAAAGACAGTATCAAAGAAACTGTCTTTTTTTGTTTGGAGATGTCGATATTTTACCTAATTTTGCAAAAACAACAATCCTGCCTTGCGGGAATATCAACAACCTCTAAACAAATATCCTTTGAAAACTCTTCTATTCACGACCTTAGCTCTACTTTTTGCCATAAACGTTTTCTCACAAAACGAACACTCATGGGAAAGCTATCTTGAGCAGATGGGAGAAAGTGAGAATATTGACGATGGCAGCCTCGAACAGTTGTATGAGGAGCTAAACGAGTTGTCCGAGAACAAAATGGATATAAACACGTGTTCCCGGGAGCAACTTGAGAGTTTGCCTTTTCTTTCCTTTGACCAAGTGATGGGCATTATTGAGTATCGCGACAAGGTAAGGAGGATTGAAAGTCCAATGGAATTTTTCCTCATAGAATCGCTTGACAGACAGACCATATCATTACTCACGCAGTTTGTGACCATAGGTTCTCCCCTACGTTCTGACACCATACCAGACATTCGCAAGGTATTGAAATATGGTAAGAACACGTTAATAGCCGACTTGAACATTCCGTTCTATACTCGCAAGGGATATGAGGACAAATATCTCGGTTATAAGTACAAGCATTGGTTGAGGTATACGTTTAACTATGGTCAGCGAGTCAAGTTCGGCATTACCGCTTCGCAAGATGCCGGTGAGCCTTTCTTCTCAGGTAGGAACAAGTGTGGCTACGACTACTACTCTTTTTATCTGCTCTTAAATGACATGCGATGGTTGAAGACGCTTGCCCTTGGCAGATACCGTCTTCGATTTGGGATGGGTTTGATTCTTAACAATGGCTTTGGCTTCGGTAAACTTGCAACGATGTCCACGCTTCTCAGTTCACCAACTCATGTCTTTGCCCACGCCAGTCGCTCAGATTACAATTTTCTCCAGGGTGCCGCCGCCACGTTCAAATTGGCAAAAGGTCTTGACTTGACCGCTTTTGCCTCATACCGAAAGATAGACGCAACTTTGAACAAGGACTCTTCATCTGTTGCCACAATACTAAAAACAGGCTATCACCGCACTTTGAGCGAGATGAACAGGAAGGGCAACACGACAGTCTCGCTTTTTGGCGGAAACGTGAACTGGATGCGTAATGGCTTTCATGTAGGAGCAACGGGTTATTACACTACTTTCAATCGTAAGTTGGACATGTATAAGGGTCAGAAATACAGGAGGTGGTACCCTTATGGATATGACTTCTTCAATGCGAGTGTGGACTATGGCTATATAAGTCGCAGGTTGAATATAAGTGGAGAAACGGCAATAGACAAGAACTCTCAGGTCGCCACAGTGAACACGATAAGTTATGAGTTGTCATCACGGTTTACCTTGATGGCATTGCAACGTTATTTTCCATACAAGTACCAAGCCATATACGCAAGCACCATAAGCGAAGGTGGTTCTGTAAATGATGAGAGCGGCTTCCTCGTTGGAGGAAAGGTAATGCCATGGAACAATGCCACGCTGACATTGTATACAGACCTGTCATATTTCGCATGGCCAAAGTATAACACGCCAGAGTCAACTTACAGATGGGATAATTTCATCCAGCTCGACGCGTCCAAGGGCAACTGGGCGTTCTTGCTCCGCTATCGAATGAAGATGAAAGAACTTAATGGACAAGAAGAAGGCTCGCTTTTAAGGAAAGTAGACTCGAGGGCAAGGGCTACACTCTCCTACTCTAACAATGGATTGACATTTAGCACTCAATCCGACTTTTCCGCAAGTCATGGAAACGCGACGAGCTATGGATACATGATTTCCGAGAGCGTGCGTTGGCAACAAAAATGGCTTAAACTCGTTGGATTGGTAGGCTATTTCCACACCGATGATTATAACTCGCGAGTCTATATTTACGATCCTGGCCTTCTTTATACATTCTCGTTTATTTCCTTGTATGGCAAGGGGATAAGGCTCGCGCTTAATTGCAAGGTCACGGCAAGCGATAAGTTGACCTTTGTCCTCAAAGGCGGGTGCACTCACTATTTCGACCGTGATGTCGTATCGTCGGGACCTCAGCAAATCAATAGTTCAACAATCTCCGAACTCGAAATGCAGATGCAATTGAAATTCTAAAACACGTTCACGCTTAGGTCAACGCTCATTCATGCTTAGACCAGTTTAAGACTGTATTTCCCTTGTTGGTGGTAAACTATGCTCATAAGGTGGTAGGTGTCTTCTTTTATTCCCAATGTCACATGCCCCATCGTCATGCGGAGGTTCAGCTCAACGCATGGATGCACGAGTGTTTTGCCGCCATTGTTGACGATCATCATGTCGATGCCAAACGGCCCGTGATATGTATTGCTTAACAAAGGAGTGAGGATGGAAATGATACATTGTCTGATTTCATGCAATTTGCTTAATTGAATGTATCTTTCCATCATTTCTTCTTTTGCCTTCTCATCAGCGATTATGTTGCCAATATACG
>DAIOUH010000073.1:0-5611 GCA_036751585.1 Prevotella sp.
CAACAAGCCAATTGGCGGCGAACGTCAGCGCACGGAAGGTTCAGGCGAGGGTCAGCGTCGCGGTCGGCCACAAAAGGAGAACACCATGAAGACATACCAGATACAGAAAGACGATTCAGCCGACTCTTGGGATCTTTTCCTCGACCTCGCCAAGCAGTATAAGACAGGCGGTGGCCGTCCTGCCACGATATACATCGACCCGGCGCTCAAGAACATCCTCGACCGCCTGAAATACCCACTCTCGCTCACCACCTCGTCTATCCTTTCAAGCATTGTGGCGCGCTTCATCTACGACCACGAGGACGACGTGCGCAAGGCCATCTTCTCGCAAAACATATTCTGAGCATTCGTTTCATGACTATGGCGCTGTTAACTACGACAGTGCCAAACGCTCGATAGGAGAAGGGACATGAAAAAAGTCTACTCTGACGAAAATGTGACCCAGATGAAGAGCGAATTTGTTGAGCATGAAAAAATCCGCGGCGCTTCACAGCGACGCGGATTTTTTTGAGCTTGATGGCCCACGTGTATATATAATGTAGGTCAAGTTATAGGTAGTAATAAAGTTTTCTTTGGAGCAATGTTTCTTTATGCTCTTTATATGACTGCAAAATTAGTCATATTGTCAAGAAAAACAATAAAACAATGACAATATGTTGTAAACAATGTTAGCGAAATGACGATGTGTAATCATTATTCTCTCTATTTGGTGCAATTTGTAAGGTTGTGAGAGCCTATTGCTAACAGTTTGACAGAAAAAGATAATTCTTTCATAATTTTTGAAGAAAAACTTTTCAGTTACTGACATTTTGTTGTAACTTTGCACCGTGAACAGCACAAAGCGTTCATTTAAAGGAAATAGAGCTTAACAAAATGTCAATAGGCACATCGGCAACAGATAAGACTTCAACAAGCATTGCCACGCAAAAGGTCGGCAAGATACCTTTTACGAAAATGCAAGGCGCGGGCAATGACTATGTTTACGTGAACACATTATTATATAGCGTCCCCGACCCGTCGTCCACATCAGTCAAGTGGAGCGACCGTCA
Organism: Prevotella sp.; assembly: GCA_036751585.1. Lineage (GTDB taxonomy): Bacteria > Bacteroidota > Bacteroidia > Bacteroidales > Bacteroidaceae > Prevotella. The sequence continues at coordinate 1,050 of DAIOUH010000073.1, forward strand.
TTTCGGCATCGGTTCCGATGGCTTGGTGCTCATAGGCGCGCCAACTTCGGGCACCGACGCCGATTTTTCTATGCGCATATTCAATGCCGACGGTTCCGAGGCGATGATGTGCGGCAACGCGAGCCGCTGCATAGGCAAGTACGTCTACGAGCGTGGGCTCTTCAAGGGCGACACCGTGCGTTTGGAGACTCTTTCCGGCATCAAGGTGCTCAAGTTGCACATTGAGGACGGCAAGGTGGGCAGCGTAACGGTGGACATGGGCGAGCCCCGTCTTGAGGCACCCGAGCAGTATACCGGCATGCGTCCCGCGGGCACCGATGGCGTGTTCGTGTCGATGGGCAATCCCCATTATGTCAATTTCGTGGATAGTGTGAGAGAGATAGATGTTGCCGCGCGAGGTCGCGAGCTGGAGTTCTCCAGCAGCTTCCCCGAGCGCTGCAACATCGAGTTTGCCGAGATTCGTCCTTCCGACGGCAATGCCACAGGAGGCTCTTCTGATGCCCCGCAAGCCATCCGCACCCGCGTGTGGGAGCGAGGCTCAGGCATCACCATGGCCTGCGGCACGGGAGCGTGCGCCACGGCGGTGGCTGCCGCTGCCACGGGCAAGGCGGGACGTCAAAGCGACATCGTGATGGACGGCGGCACGCTGCACATAGAGTGGGGCGCCGACAACCACGTCAGGATGACAGGTCCGGCGGAGTTTGTCTTCGACGGCGAGATGGAACCATGACAACAAAAAGACCAATAGAATAAACAACCATAAAATAAAGGAGAGAAAACAAAATGGCATTAGTAAACGAGTATTACCTTCGTCTTCCAGGAAGTTACCTTTTCGCCGATGTCGCCAAGCGCGTCACGGCATTCAAGGTCTCACATCCCAAGCAACGCGTCATAAGCCTTGGCATTGGCGACGTGACACGTCCCCTTGCGCCAGCCGTGGTAGAGGCCATGAAGAAAGCCGCCGACGAGATGGGCCACATAGAGACATTCCGTGGCTACGGCCCTGAGCATGGCTACGACTTTCTGCGTGAGGCCATCATGAAAGGCGATTTCCTCACGCGAGGCATACATCTCGACAAGGACGAGATATTCATCAACGACGGAGCCAAGAGCGACACCGCCAACATACAGGAGCTCCTGCGCTGGGACAACAGCGTGGCGCTGACCGACCCCGTGTATCCCGTTTACGCCGACTCCAACGCCATGATAGGGCGCGCCGGAAAGTTCGTGGACGGCAAGTGGGCCGACATCACATACCTGCCTTGCACGGCAGAAAACAACTTCACTCCAGCCCTGCCCGACCACCGCGTGGACATGATTTACCTGTGCTACCCCAACAACCCCACGGGCACGGTGCTTACCAAGGACGAGCTGCGCAAGTGGGTCAACTTCGCGCTCCACAACGAGGCCATCATCCTCTACGACGCAGCTTATCAGGCTTACATCCAGAATCCCGACATCCCACACTCCATCTATGAGATTAAAGGCGCTCGCAAGTGCGCCATAGAGTTCCACTCCTATTCCAAGACAGCCGGCTTCACGGGCGTGCGCTGCGGCTACACCGTCATCCCCAAGGACTTGATGGCCAAGACGCTCGACGGCAAGGACGTGTCGCTCAACGCCTTGTGGGAGCGCCGCCAGTCGACCAAGTTCAATGGCACCTCATACATCTCGCAGCGCGCCGCCGAGGCCACATACACCGAGGAGGGACACCGCCAGACCCGCGAGACGATAGCCTACTATATGGAGAACGCGCGCTTGATGCGCGAGACCCTTGTCGGCCTTGGCTACGATGTCTACGGCGGCGAGAACGCCCCCTACCTTTGGGTGCGCACGCCGGGCGACATGGACTCGTGGAAGTTCTTCGACACGCTGCTCTATGGCTGCGGTCTGGTGTGCACGCCAGGCGTGGGCTTCGGACCATCGGGCGAGGGCTATTTCCGCCTCACGAGCTTCGGCAACCGCGAGGACGTGGAAGAGGCAATGGAGAGAATCAAGAAGTTGTAAAGGCCGCCTCTCCTCATCCCTCTCCTATGTGGGGAAGGGAAAACAATAACATACAACGCAAACACAAACCATAGCCCCCTGTGGGGCTTAAATATCATTTATACAAGTATGACCAACGAAAGATTTGATGCCGTAGTGACAGCTTCCCACAAGAAGCCGGTCGAGGTGATTGCTCCCGTGGAGCGCCCCTCAGAGTATTTTGGCAAAAAGGTTTTCAACCGTGCCAAGATGTACAAGTATCTGCCCGCTGATGTCTATCAGAAGCTCATCGATGTCATCGACAACGGAGCCGAGCTCGACCGCTCCATCGCCGATGCCGTGGCAAAGGGCATGAAGCAGTGGGCCGATGAGAATGGCGTGACCCACTACACCCACTGGTTCCAGCCCCTCACGGAGGGCACCGCCGAGAAGCACGACTCTTTCATCGAGCACGATGGCAAGGGCGGCATGATAGAGGAATTCTCTGGCAAGCTCCTCGTGCAGCAGGAGCCTGACGCCTCCAGCTTCCCTTCTGGCGGCATCCGCTCCACCTTCGAGGCGCGCGGCTATTCCGCTTGGGACCCCACGAGCCCAGTGTTCATCATCGACGACACCCTCTGCATACCAACCATCTTCATCTCCTACACGGGTGAGGCCCTCGACTATAAGGCTCCGTTGCTCCGCGCGCTCCACGCCGTCAACGTGGCTGCCACAAACGTGTGCCATTATTTCTATCCCGACGTGAAGAAGGTCATCTCCAACCTCGGATGGGAACAGGAGTATTTCCTTGTCGACGAGGATCTCTACGCAGCGCGTCCAGACCTCATCCTCACTGGCCGCACGCTCATGGGCCACGAGAGCGCCAAGAACCAGCAGATGGACGACCACTACTTCGGCACCATCCCAGAGCGCGTGCAGGCGTTCATGAAAGACCTTGAGATTCAAGCCCTTGAACTTGGCATACCTGTGAAGACACGTCACAACGAGGTGGCTCCAAACCAGTTTGAGTGCGCTCCTATCTTCGAGGAGACCAACCTCGCCGTGGACCACAACATGCTGCTCATGTCGCTCATGAAGCGCGTGGCCCACAAGCACGGCTTCGAGGTGTTGCTCCACGAGAAGCCTTTCGATGGCATCAACGGCTCTGGCAAGCACAACAACTGGTCTTTGGCAACCGACACAGGCATCCTGCTCCACGGCCCAGGCAAGACGCGTGAGGACAACCTCCGCTTCGTGGTCTTCACCGTAGAGACGCTCATGGCAGTGTACAAGCACAACGGTCTGCTCAAGGCAAGCATCATGGACGCCGGAAACGCCCATCGTCTGGGCGCCAACGAGGCACCACCAGCAATCATATCATCATTCCTCGGCAAGTCGGTCTCCGGCGTGCTCGACCATATCATGAACTCCGACAAGGACGCCTTGGTCATCAAGGGCAAGGAGGGCGTGCAGATCGACATCCCTGAGATTCCTGACATCATGCGCGACAACACCGACCGCAACCGCACGTCACCATTCGCCTTCACTGGCAACCGTTTCGAGTTCCGTGCCGTGGGTTCCTCAGCCAACTGTGCCAGCGCGCAAATCGTGCTCAACACCGCCGTGGCAGAGGCTCTGACCAGCTTCAAGGAGCGTGTCGACGCCCTCATAGCCAAGGGCGAGGACAAGTTCACGGCTATCCTCTCCGTGGTGAAAGACGACATCAAGACCTGCGCCCCAATCCATTTCGATGGCAACGGCTACAGCGACGAGTGGGTAGAGGAGGCTGGCAAGCGCGGCCTCGACACCGAGAAGTCGGCACCGGTCATCTTCGACCGCTACCTCGACCCAGAGAGCATCAAGATGTTCGAGTCGATGGGCGTGATGAAGGAGAATGAGCTCAAGGCGCGCAACGAGGTGAAATGGGAGACCTTCACCAAGAAGCTCCAGATCGAGGCTCGTGTGCTGGGCGACCTCTCGCTCAACCACATCATCCCTGTCGCCACCCACTATCAGGCAATGCTCTCCAAGGACGTGCAGAACCTCATGGTCATCTATGGCGCGGAAAAGGGCAAGAAGCTTTCTGAGCGCATCATGAACATCATTGAGCAGATTTCCGAGCGCACCGCAATCATCGAGAAAGACGTGGAGGACATGGTCAACGCCCGCAAGGTGGCAAACAAGATTGCCGACGAGCGCGAGAAGGCCGTGGCTTATCATGACACCGTGGAGACATGGTTCCACCCCATCCGTTACCAGATTGACAAGCTCGAGCTTGTGGTGGCAGATGAGCTGTGGACACTGCCTAAGTATCGTGAACTGCTGTTCATCAGATAAAAGATTAATGCCGCCTGCCGAGGCATTCGGCAAGCGACATACAAAAGACATTAATTAGCAATCTATTTCTTTTATTGGTTGTTTAATCTTGAGCGGGGCAACGTCGTGAGACGTGACCCCGCCTTTTTTTATGTCACGGCTTTTCCCGCATTTCCTTCGCAATTATGGAGTTATAATTGTAACTTTGCACGCAATCATCATTGCATATTGAAAGACATGATCAGCGAAACAAACACATTTCATAGTGCCGCCGACAAGCG
>DAIOUH010000073.1:5711-12460 GCA_036751585.1 Prevotella sp.
GACCCTCGTGGTGCCCGACGTGGAGCGGTTTCCTGGCCACATAGCCTGTTCCTCGCGGTCACGGTCGGAGATTGTCGTGCCCGTGTTCAAGGACGGCAACGTGGCGGCGGTCATCGACGTCGACAGCGAGAGCCTCGCCGCCTTCGACAGCATCGACCAAGAAGGCCTGGAGCGGCTCGCCACCGTCTGCTCGCCCCTCGTGTGACAGTGCAGGGTGCGGCCCCTGTGGCCGTCCGCTGGTCATGCGTTTTCCCAAATGTCATAGCAAAAGCCTAAGGTTCGTTCCTTGTCGTTCAAGATGTATGAAAAACACGTGTCTTCGCTTTTGACCGTTTTCGTCAGTTCCCTTAGTGTTTGCCTGAACACCCTATACGAGTTGAGACCCTTGTCAATATCTGACTGTTGGATGAAGAACACGTATCTGTTTAGTCGATAGGTGCTCATCACTTTACTGATTTGTGCGGCAAGTTTCTCGGCAAACCTTGTCGTCACGTTGGAAAAGAAATAAGACAAGTTGAAAACAACCAAGGACGGTAGCTCTGAGGTCGCTTCCCAGAAAGGCGCGCCGAGACTTTGGAATGAGTCTTTCATCTGATAACGCAGCTTTCCCTTGAAGACCTCGTTCATGAGCTTTTCGCCCATGCGTTTCATCTCCACCGAAACGTCTATGCCAGTATAGAGCATGTTTGGCGCGTATTCCCCAAAGAGTTCGGCAAAGGAAATGCCGCACGTAGCCGGCCCGCAGCCTATGTCAATCATGTGCAGTCTGCCATCCACAGAGTTTATCTGAGGCACTATCCAGTCTTTATAACTCGTATATATGTTCTTGCTGCTGCAATAACGTTGCCTCATGAAGTAGTGGCAGTAAATCAGCACTTGACGCTCGGGCGACATCCCCGTTTCGTCGAACATCCGCAATTGATTCGTGAAGTTGACCTTGCCATACCCTATGGCATTCAGGTTTTCCGTCATGTCATGTCCAAACACTTTCAATCTCCAGTCTTTGCCAGACCCTTCGATTATTGGCTGGCGGACGTGCTTGATATATGCCTCGTTAAACGCGGCAGACACTCTGAATGTGGCTTTGCTGAGGTCCAGCTCCTCTGTCTCATACCGTGGCACGCTGAATCTCCCATTGACGAAATCATCTTTCTTTATGTTGAAATACCCGTGCTTGCTCTTCACAAACTCCATGAGCTTGAAAAACGTGAAGTTGTTTGAGAGCAGCTCGGGGTTTCCTATCATTATGAGGTGCTCTTCCGCGCGCGTCATGGCGACGTTCAGTTTCCTGTCCACGATGCTGCCGTCAATGTCTTCAAAGGTATTGTTGGTAAGGAAATTCAGCTGGTAGTATTTCTGTATGGTAAACCCGTAGATTATGTATTTCCTTTGCGAGCCTTGATAGCGTTCCACGGTGTCTATGGTAATGTCGTGCAGCGTGCTGATGCCATATTGGTCAATGGTCTTGCGCACTGTCGCTATCTGGTTCCTATATGGCACGATGACGCCCACGGTCGTGTCGGCGTCAAAGCCGTTGGCCTTTTCCCTCTCATAAATCCTCACCACCAGCGCGGCAATCATGTCTGCCTCGTTTTGGTTCACCTTGTCTGCCGTGTCCCCCTTTGGCGTTTCAGACGCGACAAACGCTATCCTGCGTGTGGCAAGCAGGTCGTCTATGCCGTTTTCTCCCTTCCCGACCGGCGGCAAGCACGCTTCCTGATGGTCGAGGGGCACTTCCTCCAATTGGTTGTTGTAAAAGCAATAGTTGGGAAACAAGGCTATGTCGTGATGCATACGCCCTTGTCGCCTTAGCATATACGTCACGTTCTCGTTCTTGGAATATCGCTTCAGCAAACGCTCGAATAGCGACAAGCGGCAATCAGTGAGAAGTATCTTGTTTAATTCCTCTTCCTTCACCATTGAAACTTCCTGACTTTGCTGCACCACGGCGGGCAATTGCTTTTGGTCGCCTATGAGCACAAACTTCCTGATGGCGGGCACGCCGTCTTTATGCGCGCTCAACAGGCCTATCAAGTGCGGTTCAAGAATCTGTGACGCTTCATCAATAACGGCCAGGCTAAACTGTTTCAACTGGAAAAGCGAGATGTTGTTGTTGAGCGATGTCGTGGTGCCAACTATCACGCGCGTGGAAAGCAAGGCGTTTCTCAGTTCGGTCAAGTTGTGCGTGCCATTGGCGATGGAGCACAGCAGGTGCTCCCTGTATATTGGCGCGCAACTGAGCGGACTGCCCATTCTTATAAACCCGATACCTTCCTTTTTCAGTTTACTGCATATCTCATCCACAGCCCTGTTGGTGTAAGACAGCAGCAGGATGCTGGAGTCGGGCGACGAGAGTTCCTCTTTCACGGTATACAGGAGTCCGTATGACGTCTTGCCCGTTCCCGGGGGACCAATGATGAGAAAAAGGTCCTTGGCCCTTTTCACACGCAAGGCAAGGTCGTTGAAATCGCCATAATCGCCATTCAGCTCTACGGTGTCGTCTGTTTCCGGTTCCCTCTGCAACAGTAGCAAGTCGCGTCTTTGCTTGGGAGCCGAGAGGAAGGCCTGCATGCCCTTGTAGAGCGAACTGTAAGACGACTCCATGAAGTCGTGCTCTATCGCCCAAAGTTTGCCCTGCTCTTTCACGAACACTCGGTTGTCAGACTGTGCCGCCCTCAGCGCCAATGAAATCTTGTCGGTTTGTATGTCCTTGATCGTGCATCTGAAAACCATTGTCTTTCGCGCGTCTGGCTCCTTGTCTTTCTCATACGGGTACAAGATTACAATGTCCCCAGTGCGGAAATTGGACATGTCGTTGTCTTTTGTCTCCGCGAACCTCAGCACGACCGAGTCTATCGTGCCCTTTGTCTCGGCGTTTGGCCATTCGAGCGTAAGCCTGTCGTAGATGTTGCCGGCAGCCAACTTGTCGTAAAGCGAGTCGTGCCATGTGGCGGCAAAGCCGGAACTGTCTTTTGTCTTGTTGCCCAACTTTGACATGGCTTGCTCGTTGGCGATAAATGTCAGGAACCTGAAATAGTAGGCTTTCTCCAATTCCGTGGCATTCTGTATCGGGTTCAATACACTTGCTATCTGCGGTGTTTGGTATCTGCTCCAAAGCGAATTGTTTACCCCTTTCTTGTTCAGTGCCCCTGGCGTCAAGCGGTCAAGAATCTTGAATCCGTTTGGCTTCGTGTATTGCATTTCCCTCCACGCTATGCCGTTTCTCACCTTGATGGCCTTGAAAATCAATTCTGGAGAGAAACCAAGCCCCAAGAGGCTCTTGCTGTATTTGGAATAGAGCAAGAAGGCGTGCAGCTCTTTCCCGTTTCTTTCATACGTGTCACTGTAGTTATACCTGATGATGGCCATGTACAGAAGCAGCTGCACATAGTGCTCGTCGGTCTGTCGGGGAATGGTGAAATCATCGTAAGGGAAGCTCCCTTTTCCCGACTTCTGCTCCAGCAACACTTTATAGTCCATCTGCAGGTAGTCCATACGACCTTGCAGGCCCAACATCTCCGAGAAGAAAGACGGCTCGACCAAGCCTTCCTTTGAATCGAAACGTCGCAAGGCGTTGGGCAAAGCCACGTGCATTGCCTGTTCTATGTTTTGTTTTTGCTTTCTCGCGTTGTCGTGAAATTGCCGTCCTACGTTCGCGGTCAACAGCCCCATGGCATTATTCTTGAAGAAATCCCTCACGCTTCTGTCATACGGCCTGTTGGCTGTCTGGTGTATCGACTCATCCAGCAACTGGCTCGCGAAATTACCCAACATGATGGCCTCGGTGTTTGTCGCGGGCTCCAGCTTCTTTATCAGTTCCACCAGGGACGAGTCAGCGTAGTTGGTGAAGCAATGCGCCACGGTCGATATGTTGACCAAGTAGTCGGGCTCGAATATTATCAGCTCCGGGTATATTATGCCATTGTCTTCCCTCGGGCGCACGAGGTTCAGCTGCGCGCCTTCGTGTAGCATGATTTTCAGGTAGTTCCAATCATAATCGTATATGGCGTTGCCGTGAGAGTAGCACACCTTTGCCAATTCGCCGTTGGAGCCCTCTTCCGTTTGCGCGTACACGTAATCGTCATCCCATCCCTCCACGATGACCCTCATGCATTCCCTTACCAGCGAAGGCTTAAACGACGGTATCTCCTCTGTCGGGAACAGGGCTGTCAGCGAGCTTGGGATGTCGTGGTCGCATACGAAGGCGATGAAGAGGCAAAGGTTCTTTAAGTCAAACAAGCAGAACCTCCGCAATTCTTCCTCCGACATCTCATGGCATTTTCTCAACCTCACTCTCGTGTCGTTGGTCGTCTTTATGAGCTTTCGCGATGCCCTGTGCTCCTTCAGCAGATAGTCGGTCTTGGCGAAAGGACCGCCAAGATTCAATCGGGTCTGGCTTGTCTGCTGATTGATAAACTGCTGAAAGACCTGGCAGTATGCCTGATACACCTTGTGGTAATCGGGCCTGTGCTTGATGGCGTTCCCCAGTTCGTCGAAGAAGTTTGTTGCCGACTCCGGCTCATACGTCTCGTTATATATCTGTGAAGGCATGTTCTTGTCAATCGTTTGACCACAAAGATAAGGAATCATATCCATACGCGAGAAAAATTCATTGAAAAACATCACTGTCCATTCAAACTTTCGGCCTTACGGTTGAATCGCATCGCGATTCAAGCGTGGAGCCGTCGCGATTCAAGCGTGAAGGCAACGCGATTCAAGCGTAAAGCCGATGGCTTTTAAGCGTAGGGCCATCGCGCCTGTTTTTGTGCGTGTTTTGAAATGACATTTCAAAACGCGTGGGCAAAACTCCTGTTTTCTTGAATTTTTCTTGCACGTTATCCTTTTCCTTCATACTTTTGCCATCGTAAGCTTACGACAAAAGAATGACTTTCAATTTTAGCATGAAGAAGATGGAAAACGAAATGGAATATGATGACGACTTGTATGGCGCCCCTGATCCCGTAGCGCTCGACGCCGCGGCGGTGGTGGCAAAGCTGGTGAGGCTTCCGGCTGGCAGCGTGAGGTGGCGCGGCACGAAGCGTTGCCTGGTGGAGCTCGTGGCTCGTGCAGCTGAGGCCCGCGTGCTCACCGACGGTCGTGGCGGCACTGCCACTCGTGTGGCGCTCTGCCGCGAGCTGTTTCGCGTGATGGGCATGGTGCCGCCACGCCGCTTGTCGTCGGTGGTCTACCGCATACGCAACAGGATGACGCGGCAGCCGCCCTTGGGCGTCAGGGTGAGAGAAGCGCTCGGAGAGACCGCCAACATATTGTAAATCAACACTATCTACAACCGATAACAACACTATGGAAAATTCAGTAAACAACAACATCATGGAAAAAACCGACACCCTCGACCCTCGCACCACGTGGCTCTCGCCACATTTCAGGCTGATAGAGTTCACGCGGTCTGGCGTGGCCACCGACAGGGGTCTCGACAACACGCCTGGCAAGGAAGAGATTGAGGCATTGCGCGCACTCTGCGAAAACATCCTTGAGCCCATGCGCCGTCGCTTCGGTGCCATCTACATATCATCGGGCTATCGCAGCCGTCGCGTCAACAATGCCGTGGGCGGCGTGATGAACTCGCAGCACATGCGCGGCGAGGCAGCCGACATATTGCTCTCCACCTTCGCCGACTGGCGCGATGCCGTGAGGTTCGTACAAGGCCTCGACTTCGATCAGGTGCTCGTGGAGCCGCTCCACGACTCAAAGGCGCGCTGGCTCCACGTGAGCTACACCACGCGCCATCGCAACCGCCATTTCCTGAGCGTGGGCGAGCGCGACATGGCAGTGCGAAAGCTCTGAAAATGAGCGAGGTGCAGGCAATAAAAACATGGCAAAAAAGTTGCTATTGTGCGCTTTTTTTGTTATCTTTGCAATGATGATAACTTATATGGATTCGTATTCGGCTGATAATCAGCCGAATATGCTTTCATATAAGGATTTTTGTCATACATATAGGTCACGTGTCGGCCTTATTTTCACAAATCTTTTTTTTAGCGAGGTCATGGCAAGAAAACTATACCCCATAGGCATCCAGACGTTTGAGGAAATACGCAGGATGGACAACCTTTATATCGACAAGACGGCTTACGTCTATCACATCACGCATACCAACGGCAAATATTTCTTCCTGAGCCGCCCGCGCAGGTTCGGCAAGTCGCTGCTCGTGTCAACCTTCCAAAGCTATTTCGAGGGCAGGAAAGACCTCTTCACGGGCCTTGCCATTGAGAAGCTGGAGAAGGAGTGGGCATCGTATCCCGTGCTTCACTTCGACATGAGCCTTGGCAAGCACATGGAGAGGGAGCGGTTGATAGAATACCTGGGTTATCAGCTGGAAAACGAGGAGAGGAGGTTTGGCATCGCAAGCCACCGTAACGGCGTCAACAACAGGTTCACCGACTTGATAACGACCGTTTACCAGAAGACGGGCAAGCAGGTGGTGGTGCTCATCGACGAGTATGACGCTCCATTGCTCGACGTGGCTCACGAGCGTGAGAACCTCGACGCGCTCCGCGATGTCATGCGCAATTTCTACTCGCCCTTGAAAGGTTGCGAGCCCATGCTCCGCTTCGTCTTCCTGACGGGCATCACCAAGTTCTCGCAGCTCAGCATCTTCAGCGAGCTGAACAATATCAGGAACATCAGCATGGACGAGTGCTACGCCGCCGTCTGCGGCATCACCAAGGAGGAAATGCTCACCCAGATGAGCGACGACATCGACGAGCTCGCCGCCAAGATGGGATTGA
>DAIOUH010000074.1:0-12309 GCA_036751585.1 Prevotella sp.
GAGAACCGCAACAACACTTACAAGGATCGTATACGCACTTGGGAACTCAAGGCGCGCATAGCAATGAACCGCAAGAATGAACAGTAAGAACATCACACCTTGGGTGTGGGTTCCCACACTCTATTTTGCTGAGGGCGTGCCTTATTTCATAGTGAACAACATCTCCGTGATGATGTTCACTAAGATGGGCGTGCCCAATGGCGACATGGCATTCTTTACCACGTTGCTTTATTTTCCTTGGTTTCTTAAAGGCATTTGGAGCCCATTGGTCGACGTGGTGAAAACCAAGCGCTGGTGGATTATCACCATGCAGGCGTTGCTCACAATCTTGTTGGTAGCCCTCACGTTCACGTTGCCGTTCCCGTCGGCGCAGATGATAGCGAGCGGACAGACCCCTATCAGCATCTTCTCGCTGACGCTGGTGCTGTTCATCATTGCCGCTTTCGCCTCCGCCACCCACGACATTGCTGCTGATGGCTACTATATGTTGGCTCACAGCCCGAGCAGTCAGGCGGCGTTCATTGGCATCCGCAGTACCTTCTACCGCATTGCATCCGTCTTCGGACAAGGCGTGCTGGTTTTTATCGCCGGTACGGTAGAGAGCAAAACAGGCAATATCCCTTATTCCTGGAAGGTGACCCTTGGGTTGAGTGCTGCCATATTCTTCGTGATAACCCTTTATCACACGTTCTGCCTGCCCCATGCTGATGCCGACCGTCCACGTGTGGACACCTCGAAGAAGTCAACTGGCAATGGCAAGTGGAGCGAGTTGTTGGGCTCTTTCTCGACATTCGTGAAAAAGCCAAACGTTGGTTGGGCAATAGCGTTCATGCTTCTCTTCCGCTTGCCAGAGGGTTTCCTCATCAAGATGTGCCAGCCCTTCCTCGTGCATGGCACTGATGTTGGCGGATTGGGTCTCAGCACTGACATGGTGGGACTTGTCTATGGCACATTTGGCGTCATCGCCCTACTTGGCGGTGGCATACTCGGTGGCATCGTGGCTTCACGTATGGGACTGAAGCGGTCATTGTGGATCATGGCAGCAGCCATAACCTTGCCTTGCATTACCTTTGTGTATTTAGCCGTGGCACAGCCGTCAAACATCGCCATTATCACCATTGCCCTGTGCATTGAGCAGTTTGGCTATGGATTTGGCTTCACGGCTTATATGCTTTACATGATGTATTTCTCCGAAGGAGAGTTCAAGACATCTCACTATGCCATTTGTACGGCTTTCATGGCACTCAGCATGATGCTGCCAGGCTTTGTCGCCGGATACATACAAGAGGCGATAGGCTATGTCAACTTCTTCTGGATGGTAATGCTCTGCTGCCTCGCCACTGTCGGCATCACTTTCGTGGTGAGGAAACAGATAGACGAGCATTATGGTTGTAAGTAAAAACCATTTGACATGAAACGAATAGCTATCTTAATCAGTTGCCTCTGCTTGTTCTCACTTGTGTACGCACAGAAGGTGAAGACCGGCATAGAGGTGTTGAAAGCCAGCAACTTCAAGATTCTTGAAGGCAAGCGTGTTGGTCTTGTCACCAATCCCACAGGCGTTGACAACAATCTCGTGTCGGACATTGACATCTTGCACAACGCCCCCAATGTGAAACTCGTGGCTCTATTCGGCCCCGAGCATGGTGTCCGTGGCAGTGCCCATGCCGGTGAGACAGTGACAGGCAACAGCGACCCACGCACAGGTCTGCCGGTTTATTCCCTCTATGGCAAGACCCGCATACCCACTGATGATATGTTGAAAGGCATCGACGTGCTCGTGTACGACATCCAAGACATTGGTTGCCGCTCGTTTACATACATCTCAACGCTTTACAATGTCATGAAGGCGGCAGCCAAGCACGGCATTGAAGTGATAGTGCTCGACCGTCCCAATCCTTTGGGTGGCGAGAAGGTGGAAGGCAACCTCGTCGAGGACGACTGCGTGAGTTTTGTCTCACAGTTCAAGATACCTTACGTCTATGGCCTTACTCCAGGCGAGGTCGCGCTTTTGCTGAATGGAGAGAACATGATTGGTGGCCGATGCAAGTTGCAAGTGGTAAAGATGAAAGGCTGGAAACGTAGTATGACTTATGAGCAGACTGGCCTGGAGTGGGTGCTGTCATCCCCCCACATCCCGGAAATGTCGTCAGCGCCATTTTACAGTGTCACGGGCATTGTGGGCGAACTTTCCACTATCTCTATCGGCGTGGGATATACGCTCCCGTTCAAGCTCATTGGCGCCGAATGGATCAAGGCGCAAGAGTTTGCCGACGCTATGAACGCGTTGCGCTTGCCAGGCTACACATTCCGTCCGATATTCTATACGCCTTATTATGGTCCAGGCAAGGGCAAGGAACTCCAAGGCGTTCAAATCTACATCACCGACTACAAGAAGGCTCGCCTTTGCGACGTTCAGTGGTACGCCCTACAAGAGCTTTACAGGCTTTATCCCGACCATGACCCAATGGGTGAGGATACGAAACGTGCCGACATGATAAACAAAGTGTGTGGCTCAAAGCAGATTCGTGAGCTTTTCTTGCGTCGTCACCAATGGCAAGACGCAAAGCAATATTGGGACAAGGACGTAGACAACTTCCGTAGAACCGCTAAGAAATACTACCTTTACAAATGAATACCGACAATACGACAAAAGCTGCAAAAAGCCAACGCATACTCTCCGTTGACATTCTCCGTGGTATCACTATCGCGGGCATGATCCTTGTCAATAATCCCGGCGGTCCAGAGGAAGACTCCTTCACGCCGCTCACCCATGCCGAGTGGATAGGCTTGACCCCCACTGACCTCGTGTTCCCAACGTTCATGTTCATCATGGGCATCACCACCTATCTTTCTCTACGCAAGTTCAACTTCTCTTGGTCAAAGGAATGCGCTTTCAAGATAGCCAAGCGTGCTTTCTTGCTTTGGGGCATCGGCCTTGCCATAGCGTTGCTGCTGACGATGATTCGTGGTGCCTTGCATCCTGACGACTGGAACGGCTTTGGCTATATGTTTGCCCATCTCCGCATTCTCGGCGTGCTGCCACGTTTGGGTATCTGTTATGGTTTGGCTGCCGTTGTGGCAATCAGCGTGAAGCACAAGTTCATTCCGTGGCTCATAGCCGCTCTCTTCGTTGGCTATTACGTCCTGCTCGAACTCGGCAATGGCTATGCCCACGATGACAGCAACATCCTTGCCGTTATCGATAGCATAGTGCTTGGCGCAGGCCATGTGTACAGATGGGACACGCCCGACCCGGAAGGATTGATGTCCACGTTGCCTGCCCTTGGCCATGTGCTCATAGGCTTCTGCGTGGGTAAGGTCATCATGAACCTCAAGGACTTGAACGACAAGATAGAACGCCTTTTTGTCATTGGCTCCGTCTTGGTGCTGGCCGGCGTCCTTCTTTCTTACGCTTGCCCAATAAGCAAGAAGTTGTGGACCCCCACGTTTGCCATGACCACCTGCGGCATAGCCAGCACCTTGCTCGCGCTCATGACATGGATTATCGACAAAAAGCACAAGCAAGGGCGGCTCACGGAATTTTTCCATGTGTTTGGTGTCAATCCTTTGGCCCTGTATGTGCTATCCGACCTCTTGCTCATCCCTTTCTCCATGTTGCCAATCATCGGTGGCGACACGTTGCAGAAGTTCTGTTTCGACGATGTGCTGTCGTCATTCCTTCCGTTGCCATTCGCCTCGCTTGTTTGGGCATGCTTCTTTGTGCTGTGTTGCTGGATAGTGGGCTTGTGGCTTTACAAGAAGAAGATTTACATTAAACTATAAAACGATATTAATCATGATACTTTTAGCAGACAGCGGCTCCACCAAAACAGATTGGGGCTTAGTGGAAAACGGCAAGCTCGTGAAACGGCTTCGCACCAGTGGCATGAATCCCTTTCAGATGTCTGAAGAGGCCATCACGGAGGAGATAAAGAATCATCTCGTGCCAGAGCTCCCAAGCACGGTGCTCGATGAGGTTCATTTCTATGGCGCGGGCTGCACCAAGGAGAAGCAGCCCATCGTGGAGCGCGCCCTTCGTGCCAACCTCACGATAAACGGTGAGTGCGAGGTGGCGAGCGATATGCTCGGTGCCGCCCGTGGCATTTGCGGCCATAAGCCTGGCATAGCTTGCATCCTGGGCACGGGCAGCAACTCTTGCTCTTATGATGGCAAGTACCTCGTGAAAAACGTCTCGCCATTGGGATTCATCCTCGGTGATGAGGGCAGTGGGGCAGTGCTCGGCAAACTTCTTGTGGGCGACGTCTTGAAAAACCAGATGCCCGAACGCATCACTAAGCGTTTCTTTGAGAAGTACAAGCTCACTTCTGCCGACATCATTGATCGCGTTTATCGCCAGCCGAAGCCGAACACTTTCCTCGCCTCGTTTGTGCCTTTCCTTGAGGAGAACATCGACGAGCCGAAAATATACAACCTGATTAAAGAGAGCTTCCGCTCCTTCCTCCGCCGCAATGTCATGCAGTATGACGGTTGGCAGACCTTGCCAATCGGTTTCAATGGCAGCATAGCCAAGATATACAAGAAGCCGCTTCTGGAGGCTCTTGAGGAAGAGGGTATGCACCTCGGCAGGATTATCCAGGCTCCGATGGAAGCCATGGTGGAGTATCACGTAGAGAAATAAAAATACGAAATGGAAACATTCACGAAGATTACCGAGCAGCCATCACTTTATGACGGTCTTGAGAAGAAAAGTGTTCATGAGTTGTTGACCGACATCAATCACGAGGACCAGAAGGTGGCTCTCGCCGTAGAGAAGGCCATTCCGCAAATAGAGGCGTTGGTCGAACAGATTGTGCCACGTATGCAGCGCGGCGGCAGGGTCTTCTATATGGGCGCGGGCACGAGTGGTCGCCTTGGCGTGCTCGATGCCTCTGAGTTGCCCCCGACGTTTGGCGTTCCTCCCACGATGGTCTATGGACTCATTGCCGGTGGCGACACAGCCTTGCGCAATGCCGTTGAGAAGGCAGAGGATGACCCCAAGCGTGGTTGGCAGGAGCTTGAGCAGCACGGCATAGGACCCGACGACACCGTGATCGGTATCGCAGCCTCAGGCACCACGCCTTATGTTGTCGGGGCGTTGAAAGACGCTCGCGAGCATGGTTGTCTCACGGGTTGCATCACATCCAACCCTGGCACGCCAATGGCTGAGGCTTGCGAATATCCCATTGAGATGATTGTCGGTCCCGAGTTTGTCACGGGCTCTTCGCGTATGAAGTCGGGCACTGGCCAGAAGATGATTCTCAACATGATATCAACCACCGTCATGATACAGCTGGGCCGCGTCAAGGGCAACCGCATGGTCAATATGCAGCTCACCAACAAGAAGCTCGTTGACCGAGGCACGCGCATGGTGATGGATTATACCAAGCTGCCTTACGATGAGGCCAACGCGCTGCTCTTGAAGTATGGATCCGTGAAGAAAGCCGTGGACGCTTTCAAGGCTCAATAGGAGATTCGTTGAGCTTCCGCACGTATTCCCACAGCTTTTTATAAAACGCATGTCGAGTCAACGTCGCCACGTCGCCAAGGATGATAAGCTTCATCCTTGCGCGCGTTATGGCGACGTTCATTCGTCTTAGGTCTCTCAAGAATCCAATCTCGCCATTCTCGTTGGCGCGCACCATGGATATGAGTATTATGTCGCGCTCTTGCCCTTGGAAACCGTCAACGGTGTTTACGGTGATCAGTCTGCGGAAGGGCTTGAAAAACTCGCGTTGCTTTATCACATGCCTCAAGTATTGCACTTGGGCGCGATAGGGCGATATTATACCCACGTCAATCTGCTCGTCGAGAATGCGTTGCTTCCCAATCTTCGTGAAATAGGCTTGCAGGCTGTCGAGGGTCAGCGTGGCCTCGCCTTTGTTCACCCGCCCGAAGTTCTCACCTATAAACTGCTCTTTGCTGCCAGGCTCATCCGTGCCCAAGTCTATCTGCCCCGTGTCGAGCCATTGTATCGGACGGTCAAGATTCAGGATGCTCTTGCGCTGTGTTATCTCGGGCGCCGTGGTCACCTTGCCACCATAAAACCAATCGGAAGAGAACTTCATTATCTCATCATTCATGCGATATTGCACGTTGAGGAGAGTGACACATTCTGGCTTGTTCTCCACTATTCGTTCCATGAGCGTCTTCCCCAAGCCGCCTTTCAGTGCCGCTATGCTTTTCACCGTGGGCGGCAGTTGGCAGTGGTCGCCGGCGAGCACCACGCGGCTCACCCTTCGCATCGGAATCCAGCACGCGGCTTCAAGGGCTTGCGCCGCCTCGTCGATAAATAGCGTGCCGAATTTCATCCCGTCGAGCAGTCGGTTGGCCGAGCCTACAAGGGTGGAGGCTATCACGCGCGCCTCGCCAAAGAGTTCGGCGTTTATGCGAATCTCCAGTTCCGTGGCGCGCGACTTCAGTCGCTCCAACTTCTGGTGGAAGTTGTCGTCGCGTCCTTTCTTCTTTCTCCTTAGTTCCCTTATGGCCTTGCGTATTGCCCATAGTTGTGGGTAGTCGGGATGCGCCTCAAACCGCCGTTCATAAGTGAAACTGAGCATCTTGTCGTTGACACGTGTCGGGTTGCCAATGCGCAGCACGTTTATCCCACGGTCAACGAGCTTCTCGCAAATCCAGTCCACTGCCATGTTGCTTTGTGCGCAAACGAGCACTTGGCTCTCTCGCATCAGGGTTTCGTTTATCGCTTCTACGAGAGTCGTCGTCTTGCCCGTGCCTGGAGGACCATGGACTATTGCCACGTCCTTGGCCCACAACACTTCGTTGACCGCGTGCTCTTGTGCCTTGTTAAGCCATGGAAAAGACATCGGGGCAAACGTGAACCTTTCCACGGGCATCTTGGAATAGAAGAGGTCGCGCAGGTGGGCCAGCCTGTTGTTCTTGGCTTTGATTACCCTGTCCATGGCATCGAACATCACGCGGTAGCTTGTCTCATCAAACGAGAGCTGCACGCCCACGGGCTTGTCGCTGCTTTGCAGGTCGAGGGCGTGACCCTCGGGAATCACGACAACCATTCGGCTTCCTTCGGCATAAGACACGGTGCCAGTGAACGAGAAATAATGTATGTTTTTCCCCTTGTCGTTGGCGTTTGCCTTATTAGATGCTTGCTCCGAGAAGGAAAAGAACATCACGGTCTTTCCATACTCGAAATTATGCTCAATGTCCACGTCCTGCGTCCGTGTTATATCTATGGTCATCTGGTTGAGCGAGTTGTAGCGGGTGGTTCCCACGTTCACGGGGTACCATGCGTCGCCCCGTTTCACCTTGCGCTCTATGCCGACGGCCTCCGTTTGCTTTCGGAAAGCCTCTTTCTCCGTTTGGTACTCCATTTGGAGCAACAAGCGCTGTTGTTGTAATGACAGTATTGCTGAGTTGTTCATACGAATGCAAAGGTAAGCATTTTCTTTGTAAACTGAAACCATGCAAGGGAAGCCCATGGGGGCGTGATGTCGTGTTTTCCGAATATGAGAGGGTAAAGATTTTCTTAAATTGTGCAAAATATCAATGCAAAGATTTGTTTGTTAATATAAAAAGGCTAACTTTGCATTAAAATATAGGCCGATTGGCTTGCCGTGATGGTGGAATGGTAGACACGAGGGACTTAAAATCCCTTGGCCAGTAATGGCTGTGCGGGTTCGAGTCCCGCTCGCGGCACACAACCTTTAATAATAAATTTATTATGCGTAACCATCTGATTTATTCTTTATCAGCATGTTCTATGCTTTTGTTGGCTTCATGCTCTAAGATGGGGCCTCTCTCCGCCGACAATTTCTCGGTAGATCCTAATCCTCTTGAGGCTGTTGGTGGCCAGGTGCCTGCTACTATAGATGGCACTTTCCCAGTTAAATACATGAAGAAAAAGGCTGTTGTGACTGTCACTCCAGAGCTTCGTTATGGCAATGGTCTCGTTACCAAGGGCAACGGTGCCACGTTCCAGGGCGAGAAGGTGCAGGGCAACAACCAAACCATCTCTTATAAGATGGGTGGTAAATATACCATGAAGACGGCTTTCCCTTACAACCCGGACATGCAGCAGAGCGAGATGTATCTCACTTTCGACGCTCGCAAGGGTAATAAGGTCTACAATGTGCCTGCCGTGAAGGTCGCCAATGGCGTGGTTGCCACGGCTGAGCTTTACAAGAAGACCATGGACAACGCCGGCGCGTGCATCGCTCCCGACAGCTTCCAGCGCGTCAAGGACCAGAAGGTGCAGGCCAATGTCAAGTTCCTCATCAATCAGGCCAATCTGCGTAAGAGTGAGCTGAAGAACAATTCCGTGAAGGAGTTTGTCAAGATGCTCAAGTCTATCAACGCTGACCGCAAGGGCTTGAACATGAAGAATGTCGAAGTCGCTGCTTACGCTTCTCCTGATGGCGGTTTCGCTTTCAACGACAAACTGTCAAAGAATCGTGAGAAGGTTTCCACAGGATATGTCAACCAGCAGCTCAAGGCCGCTAAGCTTGGCGGTACCGACGTGGACGCTCACTACACAGCACAGGACTGGGAAGGCTTCAAGGAGCTCGTTGCGGCAAGCAACTTGCAGGATAAGGACGTGATTCTTCGCGTGCTTGAGATGTACAAGGACCCTGCCGAGCGTGAGAGCCAAATCAAGAACATGAGCGAGGGCTTCCGCGAGCTCGCCACAGGCATCCTGCCTGAGCTTCGCCGTAGCCGTCTCATCATCAACTACCAGACTGTTGGACGTAGCGATGACGAAATCAACGAGCAGTATGCCGCTGATCCTTCAAAGCTCAGCGAGGACGAGCTTCTCTATGCCGCCAGCCTCACAAACGATCCTTCAAAGAAGGCTGAGATTTACCAGAAGGCTTCTGAGCTGAACAACAACGACTACCGTTCACTCAACAACCTTGCAGCTCTTGCTTTCAATCGTGGTGACTTGAATGCCGCTAAGCAGTATATCGACGAGGCAAAGTCAAAGGGCAACGCTCCTGAGGCTTACGCGAACCTCGCGCTTATCGCCTTGAAGAACGGCAACACAAGCGAGGCTGAGAGCTACATCTCAAAGGCCAACGACGCAAATGGTTTGAACGAGGTGCTTGGCAACCTCAACATCGCCAAGGGCAACTACGCACAGGCTGTCAAGAACTTTGGCAACTCGGCTACCAACAGCGCCGCTCTCGCACAGCTCCTCACAAAGGACTATGCTACGGCTCTCTCCACGCTCAACAACGTGAAGAACGCTGACGGCATGACAGAGTATCTGAAGGCCATTGTCAACAACCGTATGGGCAACACCTCAGCTGCCAAGGCTGCACTCAACAAGGCAAAGCAGCTCGACAAGGCCCTTGCAGCTTATGCTTCAAAGGATCTTGAGCTTGCCAACCTGAAGTAATTGAAAATTTATTAGGTCTTTAATAATGAGCCATAGAGCCAGACGTTTGGCTCTATGGCTTTTTCTTTTCCACTATAATGCCACGCAACTTATTTCTTCTTTTCGCGCTTATCCTTCTCGTCTCGTGTGGTGAGGACAGCAAGCACTTCAAGATTGAAGGGCGGCTCTTGCAGATGAACCAAGGCGAGTTTTATGTCTATAGCAATGACCAAACCGTCAATGGCATAGACACCATCAAGGTGCAAGGTGGGCGTTTCTCCTATGAGATACCATGTTCGTCGCCATCCACGCTGACCATCGTCTTCCCCAATTTTTCGGAGACACCCGTGTTCGCGGAGCCAGGCAAATCGGTCAAGATGGACGGTGACGCTTCCCATCTAAAGATGCTGAAGATAAAAGGCACGAAAGACAATGAGTTGATGTCATCTTTCCGCGCCCAGATAGCCAATGCCTCGCCTCCTGAAATCAAGCGCTTCGCCGAGACGTTTATCAACACCCATCCCGATTCTCCCGTGGCTGCCTGGTTGTTGCGAAAATATTTTATCGCCAATTCCACCCCCGACTATGACGCTGCCGACCGATTGGCAAAGATGTTATTGAAAAACCAGCCCGGCAACGCGAGTCTCAAGCTTTTGGCGCGGAGCGTGGAAAAGCTCAAGGCTGTCAGCGTCGGTAAAAGATTGCCGGCATTCACCACGTACGACATCAATGGCCGTCCCGTCTCCTCTTCCGATTTGTCAGTAGGCTCGGCTGTCATCTTCGTGTGGGCCACATGGAGCTTCGACAGTGGCGACCTGATGAGGCATCTGCAAGGTCTCAGCGAGACAAAGAAGTTCAAGGTCCTCGCCATCAATGTGGACCCAAGCAAATATGATTGCCGTGGCTACATTAAAAACAATGACGTGACATTCCCTGTCGTTTGCACTGGCGACATGTTTGATACTCCCGTGCTTAAACAGTTGGGACTTCAGTCCACGTGCGATCTCCTGGTCGTGAAAGACGGAATAATAAGAGGTGTAAACCTCGACAACCCTGATTTGGATAGGGAATTGGGTAAATAACCAATTCGCGCGTCCGTCCTTACAAATCTGCCTATGCTTGTTAAAACCTATTCTGCCGCTGTCAACGGCCTTCAAGTCACCACGGTGACCGTAGAGGTCAGTTTGGTCAAGGGCATCATGTATCATCTCACGGGTCTTGGCGACATTGCCGTCAGGGAAGGCCGAGACCGCATTGCCGCGGCGATGCAATACAATGGCATGAAGTTTCCAAGGGCTGACATCACCGTCAACATGGCTCCTGCCGACCTCAAGAAGGAGGGCAGTGGCTTCGACCTGCCTCTTGCCATAGCCATCCTCGCAGCCGATGGGCAGATTCCAGCCGACTCGCTCGGTGACTTCATGATGATTGGCGAGCTGGGCCTCGATGGCAAATTGCAGCCTGCCAAGGGTGTCTTGCCAATAGCTATCAAGGCGCGTGCCGAGCATTTCAAGGGTTTGATAGTGCCTAAGCACAACGAGCGCGAGGCGGCCATCGTTAACAACATCAACGTTTATGGCATCGAATCCTTGGCGGATGTCATAGCCTTGCTGTCCGGCCAACGCCAATTTGAGCCTTGCGTGGTGGACACCCGCAAGGAGTTTTTCAAACAGCAATACGATTTCGACCTCGACTTTTCCGATGTCCGTGGTCAAGAAACCGTCAAGCGTGCCTTGGAGGTCGCGGCGGCTGGTGGCCACAATGTCATAATGATAGGTCCTCCGGGGTCGGGCAAGAGCATGATGGCAAAGCGTTTGCCCTCCATTCTTCCGCCTCTCACCTTGAGCGAGAGCCTTGAGACCACGCAAATCCACTCTGTCGCCGGCACGCTCAAACAAGGCTCGGCGCTCATCTCCCAACGCCCGTTCCGGGCTCCGCATCACACCATTTCCGAGGTCGCGCTCGTAGGCGGAGGCATGAGCCCCATGCCTGGCGAGATAAGTCTTTCACACAATGGCGTGTTGTTTTGCGATGAGTTGCCTGAGTTCAACAAGCACACCTTGGAAGTGTTGCGGCAGCCGCTTGAGGATAGGCAGATTACCATAAGCCGAGCCAAATACTCTGTCACCTATCCTGCTTCGTTCATGTTCGTGGCATCCATGAACCCTTGCCCATGTGGCTACTATGGCGACCCGACTCACCATTGTGTCTGCACGCCAGGGCAGATACAACGGTATCTCAACAAGATTTCAGGCCCGTTGATGGATCGCATCGACATACAATGCGAGATTTCCGCCATACCTTTCAAGGAACTCAGCAAGGCGCAGCCAGGAGAGCCATCGGCGAAGATTCGCGAGCGCGTCATAGCGGCGCGAGCCATACAGACGGAACGATACAAGGGCATCGTCGGAGTCCATTGCAATGCGCAGATGACGGAGAAGATGATTCACGAATATGCCGAGCCTGATGCCGCGGGGCTTGAACTCCTCCGCACCGCCATGGAGCGGCTGAGCCTCTCGGCGAGGGCCTATAGCCGCATACTGAAGGTAGCCCGCACCATTGCCGACCTTGACCATTCAGATAAGGTGGAGTCAAGACACATAGCCGAGGCCATAGGCTATCGCCAGCTTGACCGTGGCGACTGGGCGGAAAGAGGACTGTGATATAAGATGAAATATATTGTCTCTGATTGTCTCCATTGTCGTTAAAACAAATTACCGTTCTGGTCGCGGACAGGCACAGGGTCCGCCCCTGCAAAGTGGTATGCGTAATCGGCGAAGCCGACATCCTTTGAACCTTTTAAATCCGTGTGAGTTGAAAAAGGTGAAGATTAAAAAATGGTTACGTGTAAACGCTTGAAAAACAGGCAGTTCGGCTTATCGGTGTAAGGCCGTTGCGATTCAAGCGTAAGGCCGTTGCGATTCAAGCGTAAAGGCGTTGCGATTCAAGCGTAGAGCCGA
>DAIOUH010000075.1:0-12191 GCA_036751585.1 Prevotella sp.
CTGTCTGCCAGTGTAAACTTTGCCACGTCGAGTTATGAGCGCAACAACTTGACAAGCATGTACAATCCACAGTCGCTTACACAGTCGACGCGTACATCATCAATCAACTGGAGCACAACTTTCTCGAGCATTGGAATGTCGCTGAGTTCCACGGCAAACCTAAGCCAGAACATGCGCGATTCCACTATCTCGATGACGTTGCCTGACTTGAACATCAGCATATCACGCTTTTACCCTTTTCGTCGCAAGCATGCAGCTGGCGACGAGCGGTGGTATGAGAAAATAGCCATGAGCTATACTGGGCAGTTCTCCAATTCCATTAATACCAAGGAAAACAGGTTGATGCATTCGAGCCTCATCAAGGATTGGCGCAATGGATTCCAGCACAACATACCAATAAGTGCCAACTTCACATTGTTTAAATATATTAACCTCAACCCTTCGTTCAACTTTACCGACCGAATGTATACCAACAAGGTAAATAAGTCGTGGGATGAGCGAACGCAAAAGGAAGTGTCCGATACCACATATGGTTTTCACAACGTGTACAACTGGAACCTGTCATTGTCGGCATCCACGAAGATATATGGTTTCTGGAAGCCAAGTCGTAAGATATTCGGCGACAAGATACAGGCTATAAGGCATGTCATAACACCAACTGTGAGCTTTAGCTATGCTCCTGATTTCAGCGCTTCACGCTATGGTTATTACAAGACGTATCAAAAAACCGATGCCGATGGCAATGTTTCACTTGTGCAATATTCTCCTTACCAAAACGAGCTTTACGGTGTGCCAGGCAGAGGACGCACTGGTAGCATCTCTTGGAGTTTCGACAATAATATCGAGATGAAGGTAAAGAGCGACAAGGACTCCACTGGATTCAAGAAAATTAGCCTTATCGATCAACTTGGATGGTCAATGTCGTATAACATGGCCGCAAAGGAGAAGCCTCTCAGCGACCTCACGGTCAACCTCCGACTGAAATGGTGGAAAAACTACACCTTCAACATGACAGGCGTATTCGCATCTTATGCCTATGAGCTTGACAATCAAGGTAAGCCATACGTTGGCAATCACACATATTGGGGAATGGGAAAATGGGGACGCTTCCAAGGCATGTCTCAAAATATTTCTTACACCTTGACCCCTGATAAAATCAAGAAGTTGTTTGGAGGGGCCAAGGATGACGACGACAAAAATAAAAAGAACAAGAAAAACGATGACGACGAGATTGACACTGATATAGAAAGCAATGTCGATGACACGATGATTGACGCGCAGCATGGCGCATCAAAGGATAACAGTGGTGGCAAAGCTGATACCGATGGTGATGGCTACATGAGATTTTCCATGCCTTGGTCGCTCACTTTTGGATATGGTATAACAATGAGTGAGAACACTGATATAAACAAGTTCAACTACAAGACCATGCGGTATCCATATAAGTTCACGCAGACGCTCAATGTCAGCGGAAACCTCCGTATCTCTGATGGTTGGAACATCAGTTTCTCATCAGGTTATGACTTCGACAACCACAAGGTGTCGATGACCACGGCTTCATTGCAGCGTGACCTTCACTGCTTCAACATGAGCTGTTCTCTCGTCCTCGCTCCTTACGCAAGCTATAATTTCACGTTCCGTTGCAACGCCTCAACACTTACTGACGCATTGAAATATGACAAGCGTTCAGGTTATAGCAACGCCGTTCAATGGTACTAATCATAAATCTAAAATGAAGAAAAATACACAGGCAATTCATTTGCCTTATCGCCGCCGCGATGCTTATGATGCCTTGAGTATGCCAGTATATAACGCAGTGGCATACGAATTTGATGACGCCCAGACAATGGCCGACGCTTTCTGTGAGCGTATTGACGCTCCAGATTATTCTCGTTGCGAGAACCCTACGGTCGACAATTTAGAGGATCGCGTGCGTGCGCTTACCGACGCGTTCAGCGTGTCGGCGCTCAACAGTGGCATGGCTGCCATTAGCAACACGATGCTTGCTCTTACAGCGCAAGGCAAGAATGTGGTGTCGTCTACCCACATGTTTGGCAATACATTTGACCTGCTCAACCGCTCGTTGAGGAAGTTTGGCGTTGACCTTCATACGACTGACCTCACTGATATAGATAAAGTCAGAACGGCTGTCGATGACAATACTTGCTGCATATTCGTCGAGATTATCACAAACCCACAAATGGAGGTCGCAGATCTCACGGCTCTCGCAAGCATCGCCCACGAACACCATATTCCTCTTGTGGCTGATACCACAACCATTCCTTTCACAATGTTCTCCGCTAAGAAACTTGGTGTGGACATAGAAGTGGTGTCGTCTACAAAATACATCAGTGGTGGTGCTACGTCCCTTGGCGGCTTGATTATTGATTATGGCACTGACTACACAGAGGGTTTCACTTCTACGATAAAGAGCGAATTGCTTTTCAACTTTGGCGCTTACATGACCCCACAAGTCGCTTTCATGCAGACCATGGGTCTTGAGACGCTTGATGCTCGTTATCGCGTGCAGGCGTCAAATGCCCTTGCGCTTGCCAAGAAATTGCGTGACTTGAAACAAATAAAGTCGGTCAACTATGTGGGGCTTGAAGACAATAAGTTCTATCAACTCGCTCAAAAGCAATTCGGCAAGACAGCTGGTGCCATGGTCTGCATTGATTTGGAGAATGAGAAGTTATGCTTCAACTTTCTCAACAATCTTAAGTTGGTGCATCGCGCCACTAACCTTTTCGACAACCGTACTCTCGCCATTCATCCTTACTCTACCATCTTTGGCAATTTCACCCCAGAGGAGAAAGCCAAAATGGACGTGCTCGACACAACCGTACGCCTGAGTGTTGGCTTGGAAGACGTTGACGACATTTTCGACGACATCAAGCAGGCTTTGTCTTGAATGCGGTGGCAATAATATTAAACCATAACACATGAAATACGATTTCGATACCATTATAGACAGGAAGGGCAGCGGTGACCTCATGCATGAGGCGCTTTTGCCACGTTGGGGACGTGATGACCTTCAACCATTATGGGTAGCCGACATGGACTTTGCTGTCATGCCAGACATCATCGACGCAATGCGCAAACGTTTGGAGCATCCTATCCTTGGTTACACTGTGGAGCCAGCAGATTACCGTCCGGCTATCATAGATTGGATAAAGGCACATCATGGTTGGGATGTCAAGCCTGAGTGGATAAGCTTTATTCCAGGCATTGTTAAGGGCATCGGTCTTATCAGCAACATTTTCTGCAAGCCAGATGAGAAAGTCATCGTCATGCCTCCTGTTTACCATCCCTTCTTCCTTGTGCCACGCGCTAATGGACGTGAGGTCTTGTGGAATCCTCTGAAAGTTCATCCCGAGGCACTTGAGTCAGACCATGTTGAGGCAGGCGACTATTATGAAATGGACTTTGAGGGGCTTGAGCGAGTGTGCGACGACAAATGCCGCATCCTCATCCTGTGCAATCCTCACAACCCAGGCGGAATATGCTGGAGTCGTGAGACACTCATTCGTCTTGCCGATTTTTGTTATGAACACCACTTGCTTGTAATCAGCGATGAGATACATTGCGACATGGCACTTTTTGGTCACAAGCACATTCCTTTTGCTTCCGTGTCGGAGAAAGCCGCACAGATAAGTATCACCATGCAGGCTCCAACCAAGACTTTCAATATTGCGGGCATTGTTTCTTCTCATGCCATAGTGCCTAATCCTGACATCCGCAAGCGTTTCTTTGGTTGGCTTAAAGCCAATGAGCTTGATGAGGCTCACATTTTCGCCCATATCGCCACGATAGCGGCATTCCGCAAGGGTGAGGAGTGGCGCAAGCAGATGCTTGCCACTGTGGAGGACAACATTCGCTTTGTTGAGGACTTCTGTCAAGAGAATATGCCGCAAATCAAGCCCATACGTCCCGAAGCAAGTTTCTTGGTGTGGCTCAATTGTCAACGTCTTCATCTCGACCATGACGCGTTGCTCGACCTCTTTATCGACAAGGCGCATCTCGCACTCAACGATGGCGAAATGTTTGGTCCTGGCGGTGAGGGGTTCATGAGGATGAATGTAGGTTCACCAAAGGCGTATATCAAAACAGCGTTGGAGAAGCTCGCGAAGGCTGTTAAAGAATGTTCTTAATAGTAGTATGAGATTATACCCATACCATTACCGTTCACTTCTTTCGCTTGGGATTCCCATAATGATAGGTCAGCTGGGGATGATAGTCTTAGGGTTCGCTGACACAATGATGGTAGGGCATCACAGCACAGCAGAGCTGGGTGCCGCCTCTTTTGTCAACAACATCATGAACCTTGTCATCATCACTGGTACGGGATTCTCTTATGGTCTTACTTCAATAGTTGGCGGACTTTATGGTCGCGAGGAGTTGCCGCAAGCTGGCAAGGCTCTCCGTTGCGCGCTTCTGGCCAACTTAATGGCAGGCGCGCTTATGATGGCCGCGCTGACGGTACTATACTTCAACCTTGGCAATATAGGGCAACCAAAGGAATTGTTGCCCTATATCAAGCCATACTATTTAGTACTGTTGGCATCATTGCCTGTCGTCATGCTGTTCAACGCATTCAAGCAATTCACCGACAGTATTACCGAGACGCGCACGTCCATGTGGATTCTGCTCTCTGGCAACCTGCTCAATATCGTTGGCAACTATGTGCTCATCTATGGCAAGGCAGGCCTGCCTGAGATGGGTGTGCTGGGAGCTGGCGTGTCAACGCTTGTGTCGCGAGTGGTGATGGTCGCATTGTTTATTTTCGTTTTCTTTGCCAAAAAGAAAATGCGACCATATCGTGATGGTTTCTTGCGGTTGGGATGGTCACGCCAGTTGATTCGCCGCTTGGTGTCGCTTGGCACGCCGATAGCCTTGGAGATGGGCATGGAGACCGCGTCGTTCTCCCTGTCAATCATTATGGTGGGCTGGCTCGGCACGATAGCCTTGGCTTCCCATCAAGTGATGATTACCATATCCCAGTTCACCTTCATGGTATATTATGGGTTAGGTGCGGCGGTGGCTGTGCGCACAAGTTATTTCAATGGGCAAAACGACCGTGATAATGTGCGTCACACCGTGGTGGCAGGCTTGCAAGTCATGGTAGCTTTGGAGCTGTTGTTGAGTGGCATTATCTTCTTGTTGCGCAACCACATCGGTGGCTGGTTCACCGACTCCCGTGAAGTGTCGTCCACGGTCATTACCCTCATGTTGCCATTCTTTGTTTATCAGTTTGGCGATGGTCTGCAAATCAATTATGCCAATGCGCTGCGAGGCATTGCCGATGTTAAGCCACTCATGATTATAGCTTTTATAGCATTCTTTGTCATTTCGTTGCCCATGGGCTATATTTGTGCTTTTGTGCTCGGCTTTGGGTTGGTGGGCGTGTGGATGGCGTTTCCGTTTGGGCTTACCTCGGCTGGCATCATGATGTGGTTGCGTTTCAAGAAGGTTTACGCTTAGAACTTGTTATTTTTCCAGCTTCTTGATAACCTTTTCAAGTTCAGTCCAATGTTCCTCTGTCATGTCGTGAGGCGTAAATATGCTAATGCCATTTGCGCCCGCGGCCATTGACGATTCCACGGCCTCACCAATTTCCGATGGCAGCAAGCCTGAGTTTTCAGGGTCTACCACCTTGTCTTTGTTTTTCCAGTCACGGCAAATGAATAGACCGCTATATAATAATGTGTTTTTCCCCTTGATAGATTCTGCCTCCTCTTTGGTCACCTTGCCAACCCATGCGGCAGGCTCCATGTAGAAGTCATTGTAGTTCATTGGGAACACGGCATCCAGTTTCCAGTTGTTCCATTGTTGGCGCACCATCCATTCAGCGTAGCTTTTAGGACCAGGGAATACGTCGGCGCTGATTTTCTTACCCTTCGCGTGAACTGCATCCGCTATGCTGTTCACAAGGTCGGTCACGGCATCGCAGCGAAATTGTGCCCACTCTTTTATCTTTGATGGGTCGGTTACTTTTGTTATGTCTATTCCGCTCTGTTTCTTGAATGCTTCCACGCAGCTTGGACAGTAGCAATAATCGGCCTTGGCGTATTCTCCATTCATGTTAAGGTCATACTTGTCCCAAAGTCCGCGAGCGAGAATCACGTCGGCGTAGCGTATGTAGTCAAGCTGTACGTAGTCGACCTCAGGTATTGAGGCAATCTCCTCAAACTTCTCCTTCAAGAACTTCTTCACTTCTTCATTACGAGGGTCGAGCGTGGTGTAATATGACACATAGGCAGGTTTCTCATAAGCTGATTCTCCAAGACGATTTACCGTGTACCAGCTTTTTGGTCTTCCCCCTTGCACCATGGTAGGCACCCAAGCGTGATATTCCAGTCCAACCTTTCGGGCTATCTTTGAGGCGAGGCGTATCTTGTCTATGTCCATGCCGGCGTTGACGCATACGCCTGTCACGCCATGCTTCTTCCATGCCTTGAAGTCTGATGTGAGGCTCTTCTCATTTGTGTCGTGTCCAATGCCTGTCCATGCGTAAACCGGAATCTTGTTGCCTTTCGCGCCGGCGATAATGGTTGTTAATACCAAAGCGAGGGTTAAAAAGATTTTCTTCATGATGCTTAGTTTAGTAATGTTATTTTGTTTTTGTTATTTTCTTAATGCAAAGGTAATAGTCTATTTTGAATAATCAATAACAAAAGCGGAATATTAGCTATCTAAAAGCAAGAAAAATGGTAAAAAACGTTGTCACATGGGCATAAATTCTTACCTTTGTATATAACACGACATATTTACTTTTGAACAAAAATAAACATTTATGACAATCAATCGTTTACTGTGCTCTTTGCTCTGTGCTGCGACCATGACGAGTGTTACAGCTCAAACTGTCGCGCCAAATGCCGAGACAGAGGAGCAAAAAGACAAGCGCATGGAGTGGTTTGACCATGCCAAGTTGGGAATATTCATCCATTACGGCATATATGCTGTCAATGGCGTTGCGGAGAGCTGGTCGTTCTACAATAAGTACTTGCCTTATGAGCAGTATATGAGCCAATGCAAGGGCTTCACGGCCAAGAACTATGATCCTAAGGCTTGGCTTGACCTCATCAAGGAGAGTGGTGCCAAATATGCTGTGCTTACCACGAAGCATCACGATGGCGTGGCTCTGTGGAACACAAAGTATAGCGACCTCAACACCGTGAAGGCTACGGCGGCTAAACGTGACATCGTGACACCTTTCGTGAAAGAGGTGCGCAAGCATGGGCTGAAACTCGGCTTGTACTATTCGCTCATTGATTGGTCCAACCCAGATTATCCCAACTTCACTCGTACGGATACGCGCTACAGCGTGAAGGACGACTCAGCGAGATGGAAGAAATTTCTTAAGTTCGACTTCGACCAACTTGGAGAGCTCAACCAGTACAAGCCAGACCTTTATTGGTTTGATGGCGACTGGGAGCAGACCGCCGAAACATGGAACGCCAAGGGCTTGTCTGCATTTCTTCGCAAGGCAAACAAGAATGTCATCATCAACTCACGCATACAGGGCTATGGCGACTACGCCACGCCGGAGCAGGGCGTGCCAGTGGTGCGTCCGAAAGACAAGCATTGGGAGCTTTGCATGACCATGAACGACTCCTGGGGCTACCAACATGCCGACACCAACTTCAAGTCACCGTATATCTTGCTGCGCACTTTCGTCGATTGTCTCTCTATGGGTGGCAATATGTTGCTTGACATTGGCCCAAAGGAAGATGGCACCATACCTGAGGAAGAAGTGACAATACTCAAGGAGTTTGGGCGCTGGACAAAAAAGCACAAGGAAGCCATATACGACACTCGCGCCGGAATACCTGCCGAGCATTTCCAGGGTTACACCACGCTCAACAAGGCTGGCGACATACTCTATCTCTATTTGCCTTATAAACCCAATGGCCCAATAGAGGTTAAGGGATTGATGAATAAGGTTAACCGCGTTTGGGTCGTTGGCGACGGCGAGATCATTCCTTGGAAGGTATACAACAAGAACTATTGGAGCGACGTGCCTGGCAATCTGTATATTGACGTGCCAGAACGTTCGCTTGACCCGATGATAACCGTTGTTGCCGTGTTGCTCGATGGCCCTATTAAGCTTTATCGCGGAGCTGGCAAGGTGATTGAAAGCAACTAAGCCGTAGGGCTAACCTAAGTTTATTTGCTTTTTGAAGAATAGCAGTTGAACTTGCCGTTTTGGTCCACCACATAACGTTTGCCGGTTCTACCTACGAGAATGCTCACCGTGAACTGGCTTGCTGTAGCCTCTATCTCCACATTGCTACCTTTCGGCAATGTGGAGATGTCGTTTTCGGTCAAGCCAAGTAGCGATGACGAACTGGTGTAAGCGCCTGTCTTGCCATGGCAGTCATACTCCGCGTGAAACAGAGCCCATAGCAGCTTGTAAGCCTCCATGTTGTAAGGATAGTGGAACTCGTCTTTGCCAGTTCCCACAGCTTTGTCAGAGAATTGCAAGAAGCCCCATTGGTTTGGAGCGTGCATGTTTATCTCGCCCGTGGGTGTCCATACCCAGTTTTCCTCAGGCCCGCCTTTCTTCAGCCATTCCACGCGCGAGAAATTTATCCTCCATGTGTTTCCGGCCATCAGCGGGTTGGTGAAGTTACGGGTTATGGCCTTGTGTGGTATTGCCATTTCCACGGTCCACGATCGGTCACGATCGCCCTGCTTGTTGAGCGTGCCATCATGATGCACCGCGAGTTTCAATCCTGGGCAATCCCATTGCACGTAGAAGTTGCCGCCTGAGCGATAAGCGCGGTCGAGCATCAAGTCGAACACCACGCCACGAGCGTTGTTCTCTATCTCGAAATAGCATTGCCCGTCGCCCGTGGGGTCGAGAAACACCTCGAAGTCGTTGTCGTGATATATTATGGTGTCGCGCTGTGTCAGGTTTGCCACGATGTTAGGCTCTTCCAACACGGCAGCCACATACAGATAGTCATCGTCCCACATCATGCGTGCCTTGGTGTCGTATTTTGGCTTGGGGAAACCCTCACCGCTGATGTCTACAAACGATTCCGTCTCGGCGGCCTTTGCCCATGACTTTTCGTTGAGCTTGCCGTCAATCTTCATTTTCTCGTTGGTGCGGTAACACACATAATGGCGCGGGGTTGTCAGCAGTCGTGCATATTTCTTGAGCAGACCGTCTTGCGCCATTGTAGGAATGGCCAAAGCAAAGGCAATGGCAATTGTCGAAAGGTAACGTTTGTTCATTTTATCGTGGATGTTTTTTAATAAAGTCGGCTGAACCGAATACGGAGTGCAAAGTTAGCAAATTAGTTTGAAAATCCATTCTTTTATCCGATACCACCAAACTTATGAATTAGGACTTTCTGGTTTTACTTTTAACATTGCCACGGTGTTTGAAAACTCAGAAACAATATCAATAAATTTTGGATTATCCTTACGAATAATCAACGCGGCGAAGTTTTCTATGCCTTCCATATCCTCAATACTTACAGGCATCAACAAGAATTCGTTTTTCAACCGATAGGCAGAAAACCAAAATTCAAATAATCTGCTACGCATCTGTTGCTTACCATCGCCACTCTCACAGATATACAATAATGCTGCTTGATTCATATTGAAGAAATTCTCTATGATAAGCGTCACCGTGTCTCGCATTTTTATATCACGTGGAGAGGGCATATCATTTACATTGATGATAGAAAAGACATACGATTCTGCTGTTTCTATAATATCATCATCATCAAAGCCTATGGCGAATACAACATCATAGTCGCTCTTGAAACGATATGTATGAGATGCTCTCATGCCAATACACATTATAAGGTGCAGTTGCATTGATTACATTCAATGACAAATGTTTCATTACCAAACATTTATGAATTTAGGATAAGAGCCTGTACGTTCTTTGTATTCTTCGCAAAGGCTTTGTGTAATTTCTTTCACACGTGCTTTCTTACGTTCTTTTGCAGCCATAAAGCGTTTCATGGCTGCATCTCTCTTCTCCCAAAAATCTTTATTCATTGCCTCCATAACCATTAGTCTTTTAAACGTTTAAAATAAAATCTCGTTCCAAAAATACGCTTTTTATGTGAAACCGCCAAACTTAATGGATTATTTTAACTTGGATTTTTTAATCCACTATCAAATTTTCTGTTTAAGCGTCTCTTCCGGCACGCTTGTGCCCATGAAGTCGTTTAATGCCTTGTATGGGTTCTCGCCTTTCTCCTCGGCCGCCTTCATCACCTTAAAAGCTTTCAAGGCGAGTATTCGCGGAGAGTCGGGGCATCCAGTGCATTGCATGGCGACATACTCAGCCGCGCGCCTCAGTTGTTCTTCATTATCAATGTGTTTCATGATATTGTCTTTGTGTTTTTATATTCCAAACCACTTAGTGATATATTTGCTTAATGATGAGCGATTTATATAGCTGTCCCATTCATTGAAACCTTCCCATTTGCGCAAATGATAGGGAAGCCACCATTGTTCACCAAGTGGATTGTAGTTTAACCATCTGCCACGGTTCATAGTGTCTATACGTGCCATGTCTTCAGATGAAAGTTCAAAGTCGAATATAGAGATATTCTCTTTTAAATATTCATGATTCCACGTCTTGGGAATCATCATTATGTCTTGTTGCAGCATCCATCGCAACACTACCTGCACTATGGATTTATTGTGTTGGTGCGCTATGTCAGCCAATAACCGGCTCTCGAATATTTCTTTTCTTGGTTCCACTGACCTGTAATGACTGAACGTTGACATGGCTTGAACTGCTATGCCATGAGTTTTGCAATAGTCTATCAAATCTTGATGCTTGTTCAATGGGCTAATCTCAAACTGGTTCACTGCGGGCGTTATATCCGAGATTTCTTTAAGGTATTCAAGGTGTGGTTGCAGGAAGTTGCTCACGCCAATTGCTCTTATTTGTCCATTTTTGTATCTTTGTGAGAGTTCTTCCCACATTGCCGCGGTCATTTCCCAAGGCCAATGGATAAGAAACAAGTCAATGTAATCAGTAGCCAAATTGTCGAACGACTCTTGCACTATGTCATGTATCGACTTGCTGTTTCTCTTGTTAAGAAAGTGATGCCGTCCATATTTGTAATCGTCCTTGAACAATGCATCAGCGTTGACCTTGGTGGTAATGAATACGTCTTCTCGTCTGATGCCGTTGTCTTTCAAGGCTTGCGCAATGTCTGTCTCATTATGATACCGCCAAGCCGTGTCAAACAGTCTATAACCCATTTTGTAGGCTTCGCCGATTGTACGGCTAAGTTCTTTTTGTGGTATCAAGAACGTGCCAAGGCCTAATTGTGGCATCTTTATGCCGTTGTTTAATTTTATTTCCCTCATGCTCACTGTTAGAATCTCACGTGTTTCCTGATTAATGGCAAATAGCCTGAATGCCCTACAAACTCCATAATGTCAAGGTCGGGGTCGTGGTTGCCCTCAATGAGAATTGGATGGTCCTTCAATATAGCCACGTCCCATCCAATGAACTTTACCGAAGGCAGCATTTCCGCGGCTCGCTTCACCATGGCCTTGGCTTCTTTCCAATGCGGAATCTCACGTCCAAGCATGCAGATGTCGGAGCCTGGATGAAACATCAAGTCTGTCATGGTATGCGACCAGCCAAAAGAATCAATCCTACCAGTGTTGATGTCTATCTCATATGAGCAACCACCAGAATGGCTGTTGTCTACAATTGATGTCCCCACGCCAGCTCTCAATGTGGCCTTGATGATGTATGCCTTCTTATCCATATCGTCAAAAACGGTATAAATCCTTATCGTGTTTACAGAGCTGTTGTTGAAAACCATCTTTGGATGTTGTGCCACGATTTCCTCTATCAACAAAGGCTTGGCCTTTAGCGACACGAACATGGATCGCATGTCTCTGGGGGGGGTAAATTCTATAATGTGTATTCCGTTTCCTTCCCATTCGTCTGTCGGTTTCACTATCACTCTTTGATGTCTTTTGGCAAACTGATAGAAATCACTCTCATTCATGGATGACGTGTCCAGCCATTCTCGACCTATGAAGTCTTTGAAGAATCTATTGAAGTCGACCTTGTTTCTCAAGTAATGCACGCTTTTGGCATCATTTGTTCTTACAAGTTTTTTCCAATGGCGGTAGGTCAATATCCTTTTGCGCTGATACGCCCTGTATTTATAGAAACCGCCTTCGGTAAACTG
>DAIOUH010000076.1:0-11859 GCA_036751585.1 Prevotella sp.
GCGACCCCAACGAGGTGGTGAAACTTCATCAGCACGTGCGCGTGAAAGTGATGGAGGTGGACAATCGGCGTCATCGCATATCGCTGACCATGAGAGGCGTTGACCAGCGCCAATAAGCCAAAAGGCCGCCCACGACTTGACGTGGGGCGGCCTTTGATGTTTTTATACCACAGTGCCTTGTGCTTCGTCAAGCCCTACTGCATTACGAACATATTGCTTTCTTGGTCACATATCCACAGCTTGTCGCCTTGGAAATCGATGCCTTCAGGCTCTGCGGATATGCCTTTCAATGGGAGGCTTAGAAGCAGCACTTGCTTTTTGGCATTCAAGTCGAATACGGCGAGCTGGCCGTTGTCCTTGTATCCCCTCACTTGATACATCATGCCGTCTTTCACGGTCACTCCTTGCACCACTTCAAACTTGTTGATGTAGTGGAACGAGAAATAGTCGGTCTCCCCGCTCAGGTCTATCGCCAGGTCGCCTTCTGTTACGCTCGGAGTGGTAATCCTGTATATTCGCGGGTTGCGGTCTTCCTTGCCATTCCATGCTATGACGTATATGTGGCTTTTGTCAGAGCTGTCGAAAGCAGTAAGTGAATTTTTGAATCCGCCCCACGTTATGGTTTGCACGAGTTGCAGGTCCTTGCCCACTACGCGGTACACGTTGGAGGTGTGCCTGTTGGATGATTGTGCCACGTAGAGCAGGGGCCATTTGTCGGTCGGGGCATATCGTGACCCGAACGCCACGGTGTTGCAGTGGACCTTGGGGTCGGTCTCAACGTGCAGTTTGCCTATTTTCTTCTTTTTGGTAAGGTCTATGAGATACACTTTCTCCAATGCGTGAGTGAAGCTTATGGCGGTGTCGCCAGAGATTACCATGTCTTGTACGCTTGTGCCTATCGCCTTGCCGTAGGTGAACACCTTTTTGAACGTTGGGTCGCTGGGCAAAGATTGTTGTGCGCATAGCCGCATAGCGGCTACGATGATAAGGCTCAAGATGATTAGGATTCTTTTCATGAGTTACACATTAAAAGGTGAAATGTCGTTTTTTGTTTCGCTTTGATTACTTTTGCAAAAATAGCACAAATGTTTCAAATCGACAAGTATTATCTCAATTATTGCTGTCAGCCACGCTATGTTCACACCCACGGCAACCTATGCGCCCTCGTCGAAATGTAAAATATTATTGCCAGAATTCAGCACTTGTGAGCAGGTGAATCCAGGGCGTAAAAACGGCGCGCGTCTGCCTTTTTGCAACATCGCCGGCGTGTTTTCAGCCAATGACTTTTGCCGTTACGCCCATATCGCGTCGCCTTTTAAGCGTAAAGCCGATGCGATATAAGCATCAGGCAAACGCGATATAGGCGTAAAGCCGACATGATACAAGCGTAAAGCCGACACGATATAGGCGTAAAGCCGATGCCTCAATGACACTAAAAATGTAACTTGCAGATAATCAACGTGTTGCCACAGAAACGAAAAATCGCCTCTTTCCAACCAAGAGAGAACATGATTGAAAAGAAACGATTCTCAGAAGACCTTTTGTAAAATATTATTATTGATAGCGTCCGGGTGCATTGCATTGTATGGCTCCATGTTTGCCATTCCGGTTGCGGACGGCCACAGGGGCCGCTCCCTGCAAGTAAAAACTTGGTTTGGACGCGAACTCTCGTTTTAGAGCATTTTAAGCAGAGCACATATCTGTATCACTTGAGCCACTTTTCAAAGAAGTCTCTTTTGCGTCGCTCGAAATACATTTGATGAGTGAAGTCGTAGTGGTGTTGTTGCCTGGGCAGGACAAGCAGGTCAAAGTCCTTGTTGGCCTTGATGAGCGCCTCCACCAATCTTTGCGTGTGTATGGGATGCACGTTTTGGTCCACGTCACCCGTGACGAGCATCAAGTGTCCTTTTAGTCGTGGCGCGAGCTGCTGTACGGTCTTCACCTTAAACGGAGCCTTGTCATCGGCTATGCCTTGGTAGGTTTCACCCCACATACGGTTGTAAACAGCGTTGTCATAGTTGCCAGAGCTTGCCACCGCGGCCTTGTAGAAATCTGGGTATGTCATGATTGCTGCCGCTGCCATCATCGCGCCGCCACTGTGACCAACTATTCCTACACGATTCAAATCGACAAACGGGCATTGTGCCGCGATTTGTTCTATTCCGGCCTTGTCGTCGGCAAGTGGATAGTCGCGCAGGTTGCCATATCCATAGGTGTTGTAAGCCTTGTCGCGCAGTGGACTGCTTCCGCGGTGTCCGAAAACCACGACGATGAATCCGCGCTGCGCGAGCGCGGCGTTGTGGTATTTGTCGAAGACGGTAAAATCGTTCCATACCGTCTCTGTGAACGGCCCCGGATATACTTGCGATATGATGGGGTATTTCCTTGACGGGTCAAAGTCGTATGGCTTCCACATCAGTCCATAGAGATCGGTCTTGCCATCGGCTGCCTTAATCTTGAATTGTTCGGGAGATTTCCAGCCATAGGCGTATAGCTTGCTCACGTCGCTTTTCTCCAGTATGTCGAGCATCTTGCCGTTTGAGTCTCTTACGACGATGGTGGGAGCTTCGCTCACGGTGCTGTAATTGTCTACGATAATCTTGCAGTCTGGACTCACATGTGTTTTGTGCTCGGCGTTTTCGGGTGTCAACAGTTTCAAGCCCTTGCCATTGAACCCTACCCTGTATAGGTGTTGGTAGTATGGGTCGCGTCCAGCCTCATGCCCATATCCGTAGAAAAACAGTTGTTTGGCTTTCGCGTCGATGGCGCAAATCCTGCCTGCCGTCCAGTTGCCTGAAGTGACAGCATTGAGCAAGTGACCATTACCGTTGTAGTGGTATATGTGGCCCCATCCAGTGCGGTCGCTCCAGATGAATATGTCATTGCCATTGTTTGCTATCTTGCATTCGAACATGTCTGGATTGATGCGAGGTTTGGCGGTCTCGGTCATGAGCACCCGCAGGTTCCCTCCGCTGTCGATCGTGCATAGTTGTGCCACATCGCGCGTCTTCTTCTTTCTCCAGAAATATATGCGGTCGTCCACACCATCCGCCTTTTGCGCCACGATTTCCTGGCATATCCATTTGCTCACGTCAACCTCGCTCAGTGTTCCACGCTTGCAATCGCCTATATAATAATGTGTGGTTTTCACTATCGTGTCGCCGGGTATCTCATATTCGTAGGTCGAGGTCATGGGAGTGTTAAAGTCTCCGCACCACATCATGCCAAATTTCCTGACACCGCGATGGTCTGTGCGAGGCAGGATAAACTTGCCGTTATCCAACCACTTCACGTCTGTTATCTCGAATGGGAAATCGTCCTCCACGCCATGAAAGAGAGTTTTCACGGCGTGTGTGGTAAGGTTTTCCAGGACAAGGTTTCTCGCCGAGTCCATGGACAATTTCCATACGGAATCGTTGCTTGTGCCATAAGGGTTGATCTTAGGCCAGCGGCTTGCCACAAGGCTGTCGGCTTCCTTGCGTGTCACTTTCCACTTGCCCTTGCCCTTCTCCCAGGCATAGTATTCAGTGTTTCCACCGGCTTTGTGCCATGTGTACCAAAACCTGTCCTTGCTCTTGTGGAACCAAGGCACCGTTTCCAGGCTGCTCACAAGCGGCTCAAGTTTAGGGTCATCGTAACGCTCAACGTTTACGGTGTCCTTTGTCT
Source organism: Prevotella sp. (assembly GCA_036751585.1). Lineage (GTDB taxonomy): Bacteria > Bacteroidota > Bacteroidia > Bacteroidales > Bacteroidaceae > Prevotella. The sequence goes on from DAIOUH010000076.1 coordinate 3,667, forward strand.
CGCCTGTCGAGACAATGCCGCTTGCCGCCGTTTGGGCGACAAGGGCAGTTTGCATGAGAGATACGACTGTGAGAAAGATCAGTCTCTTCATCAGTGTTGCTTGTTAAAATAGTTGCGCTTGAAGCGCATCATGATGAACTTGTAGTTTTCGCGAGTGCTTTCGTCGACATTTGTTTTCGCGAGTTCGTCAACCTTGTTTGCGAGGTTCACGAAGTAGGCGTGGAGCATTGTCGCCCCCTCATTGCCTATTGCCGTGGATATGTCGGCCTTGAACACGTTTTCCGCAAGGTCGGGCAACACGTTGGCCTGGATCAGGCGTATATACTCAGGTACTGCTTCATTTGCCTTGTAGTCGCACATCAGGTTGTGGTCTATGAAGTCGAAAAGGTCCTTGGCCTTGAAAGCCTTGTCGCCCAATTCGTCCTCGGCAGAGATGAGATTGTTTATCTTGGTCTCGTCAAGCAGTCTTTTATACGCTTCCACGGCCACGGCGCGCATCATGCCACTGACATTGCCACCGCATATGCGTTTGTTCACTTCGTCATTTGCCCATGACGGCACGCCATGCAGTATTTCCTTGTTCAGGAATTCGAGGACCTTGACCTGGTATGCTTTGCTTGGATAGGCGTTGGGGGTCATATTCACGTCTCGTTGTATGGGGTAGGTCTTCTTGTCGCCAACGACAGAAGTGGCGTTCCTTATCAGTTGCTGATATTGCCCCAGGGTCTTGAGGATGACGGTGTGCTCTTGGTATATGCTGTTCTGGCTGTTTGGCAATTGCTTCATGTCCTTGTCTATCGACTTGTACAATCGTTTCAGCTGCTCTATTCCGAGCCGTGCCGCTTCCACGAAGTCGTTGGAAAGATAAGCCTTGGGGTTCTTCCAGCTTGTCTTGTAGTCGGACATGTTGTATTGGAAGAAGAAACCGGCATTGCCTTTTGGCGCGTCCTTGCTCTTGCCATAGAGATAGGCAATGGCCTCGCGGTCGTAGAGCGACACCTTGGGGAACAGGGCTTTCGCCTCTATGCCGTCTTCTGGCTGCACGACGTAATTGAAAGTGAGCCCACTGGTTACCGACGACGTGGTGCCGTTTGCTTGCAGCCACTGCTTGGACCTCAATTGTTGAGGCGTGAACTGGCAATAGCCATTGTCGTTGCGTTTCAAGCCAAGCACCTCGCCGACCTGTCCGGCCACGAGTGCCTGTATCATGTCTTGCAAGACACCCACGCTGTTCATGTTCTTTGCTATTCGCTTGTCAATGTTCCTGCAAGTGATGTAATAGTTTGTCAGCATCTCATCCATTCCCCAGTTGCTCACATCGATTCTTGCCGCGAGTATCTCTCCCGACTTGGCGTCGCGCACGACATTATTTGTGGGAGTAGTAGCCCCAAACCAATCTACGTAGATGTGGCGGTAGCTCATCTGAGCGTCGCTTGAATCAGAAGAGAATACAAACGGTTTCTTCACGCCAGCGGCATTAAGGGCCGGCTCCCATTCGCCAAAGGCTTTCACGATGCTCTCCCTGTAAGATTTTGGCGTGATTGGATTGATGTAGACCGTGATGGGTCCCTCGTCGAAGTTCCATCTGCTGACATACTGCCTGCGTCGCGACACATACGTCTTGGTGTCGTATTCTTGCCGTTCTACGGTGTTGAAGCCATAGAATGGGCAGTTCAGCTTCAGCCGGTCTTTCCTGTTTGGCAACAGTTGCAACACGAACTTCAAGCACGTGGTTTGTGCTTGCTCCATTTGGGCGGTCATGGTGACGTTGACCATGTCGCTTTGCGAGCGGTACAGGTCTAACACGGCTCCGCCGCTTATGGCGTCAACAGACAATATCTTGGAGCGTGACATGTCGGGATGGTTGAGCGAATTGTTTTTTGACACGTCGAAAAGTCCTCGCGCGGAGTTCACGCTTGAGGAAATGTCCACTATAAACGACTTGCCGTCCTCGCCTCTCGACACCACGGTGAGGCTCATGTCTATCGGCTCCATGTTGCTGGCGCTAATGGCCTCCATCATGGCGGCGTTGGCGGCTTTAGCGTGGGTGGAGTCGGCCTGTGTGTCAAGGCTGCGGTTGTAAGTCAAGTATAGTGAGTGCTTGTTCGCGCCTTCCTTTATTCTGAACAGTCCGGATGTTGGCGACAGGTAGCTGCTCCCCCTGTAGCTCATAGCGAGGGCCAGGATGTCCTTGCCCAAAGCCTTGCGCGGAATCTCAAGATAATATTTCTCGTCTTTCTGGTAAACGTTGAGAGCCAAGCCATCGGAGTTTTTCAATCCTTTTATGGATTTTATTCCCTTCTGGGCCATGAAGCTCTTGTATGTGTATGGCAACGTGTCGGCCTTTGCCTCGGCCGTGCTGCTTGCTTGCTGCTTGCCTTGGGCGTATGTTGGCATCGACAGTGCCATCAGCGCCACGAGTGTTGATATTGTGTATTTCATGTCTTTATTTAGTCAATAGTGATTTGTTGTCTCCTGTCTGCCATGTGGTGATGAAGTTTTTCATCGTGGCGAAATGGGCTTTCGTGATGTCGTCTTTCGCGCTTTTCTCTCCTTGCGCGGCGTATGCCTTTATCTTCTCAAGCATCTTCTTGAGCTGTAGTCCCACGCCAGTGCCGAACGTGGTAAGGTTTTCCGCGCTGAGGGAGAGGTCTGTCAAAAAGTTGCGCTGGAGCATGCGCTCGTGTATGGACAACTTCCGGCCCGCTGGATATTTGGCATAAACATTGTCGTAAATGAAATGGAACAGGCTGTCGGTTGAGAGTACGTCCTTTTGCTTGTTTTGGCTGGTTATGCTTCCATATGCCAGGAATACCTTCGCGAGGTTGTTGGAAGCCCTGCTGAGGTCATAGCTCCAGTCAACTCCGGTTTTCTTCATCAGTGCGGGTCTCCAAAGCCATTTCTGGTCTTTGATCATGTACTCGTTGATGAAGTCCAAGGCTCGAAGTTGGTCCTTAATTGGCACCGGTTGGTTTACGCACAGATGCTCGCCCTCATCACAGTTGTCGTTCATGATGCCGGAGACGTAACGTATCACGTGTCCTATATAGTTCCAATATTGGTTCTGGACAGATAGGTAACGGCGGCGCAGCGGATACCAGTCGCTGTCTGGCGTGTTGGTCCATTGCTCCAGGTGATCCATGATGTATTTGAGGTTTTTCATGCCGTAGGTGTTGGCCTTTATGTCATCGCTTCCGCTGTCCTCGCTCTGCACGCGTGGGTCGCCAAGGGTAGTCTCCTCTATGTATCTTGCCCATTTGTGCTTGGCGCGTTGCTCAGTCACCCATTGTCTGCGTGTCTTGGTGTTTTTCGCCAACGATGTGGTGGGGTCGAGAGTGTAACCCCACTGTATGGCAAACCTGTCATAGTCTCCAATGCGAGGCAGGAGGTTGTCGTAATCGGCAATCTTGTCGCCGGGCTGTGGGATGTAGTTGAACCTTTGGTAGTCCATTATGCTTCCGCCAAGTCCATGGGCCTTCACGAAGCTCTCATCGCGCAAGCTGTCGGGGTCGTAGATGGTCGACGCTATGAAGTTGTGACGCAGCCCGAGAGTGTGGCCTACCTCATGGGTGAGCACCGTCTCCATGAGCTTGCCTATTATTTTCTTGTCGAGTGGATATTGTCTCGCTCTTGGGTCAACCTGTGAGCACATCACGAAATACCATCTCTGCACGAGGTCGAGCACGGAGTGGTATATGCCGATGTGCGATGTTATGATTTCGCCGGAGCGTGGGTCCACCACGGATGGGCCGTATGCGTTTGGTATGGGCGATGCCTTGTAAGACACCAAAGGATAGCGCACGTCGCCTTCGTCGTAAAGCGAGTCGTCGGGTGCCATCTCGGCATGGATGGCGTTTTTGAATCCTGCTTTCCTGAACGCGGGCTCCCAGTTGTTGACGGCCTTAATGAAATATGGCCTGAGATATTCGGGCACGGTCCTGGATATGTAATACACTATTGGCTTCTTTGGCTCAACCAGTTCGCCCCGACGATATTTCTCCATGTCCTCGTCTTTGGGCTCGAGCCTCCATCTTATGGCCATGCCGCCAAGCATGTATCCATCATCAATGCTCAGCCCTGGCAATCCATAGGTGAAGAATCCCACCCTGTTGTCTGCTATTCGTGGCGTCATTGGTGTCTTGGGCAGGAGAAACCAGCTCGATGACACTTCCCATCGTGAGTTCGTGTCCTCGCCTTTCACTGGACGCGCAAGGGTATAGGAACGGAGGCTGAGGAAGTTGACGTTGCGAGGAAACGCGCGTATGCTTTCGACCTTGGTATGCTCTTCCTGCGCCGCGCCGAGGTGTAAGTCGTTGGCGCCGCCGCGAAGAGAGAACAGTTCGTCGTCGCCCATTATCATGTCCGTGATGTCGATGATGTCGTTTCCGTTGTCCTTTGCCACCACCTTGAACCCTTTGTGAATGGGTGGCATGTCGGTGGCAAGGTGTCCGATGTCATCGGTTCCATTACCGGTGTAGACCACGCTTGGGTAAACGAGCGACACGGTGTCGCCAGTCTTGACAAACCGTATCATCTTGCTGTACATGGAGTCTCCCGCGTAGCCAAACCGCTCGTCGTCTTGGCGCTGCTTGCGGTATGCGCCTTTTGTGATGGTTATGGTGACGAGAATGTCCCTTCCGAAGATGGAGTCGGGTATGGCAAGGTAATGCTTGCCATCTTGTTGGTAACTGGTCAGGAAGCCATGTGAGACCATGGCGTCCTTTTTCACGAAGCCACTGTCCGCCTTTTCTTGATGAGGCGTGGCTTGCGTCGGCTGTTGCGCCATGGCAGGCTGCGGTGCGAGCGCGAGTGTGGCCATGGCTGCGAGACAGCCAATTGCGAGTGTTTTGTTTCTGTTGTCCATTTATCTATTTACGGCTGTCGCCCACTGTTTGAGGATCAAAATCGTAGTTGTTTATGAAATAGTTTCTCACGATGTCATAGCGTTGTTTCAGGAGGCCTTTGGTGTCACGCTTGATGTTGAGTATGCCGTGGAATATGCCTTCGTAGTTGTAGACATAGCTGCCGTTGACATAGTTGGTGAAGCTCCATAGGCTCGACAAGTCGCCAGCGTCTTCCGTGAGATAGCTTTCGGGATAGAGCATCATCATGTCGAGAAACAGTTGCCAGTCCTTGAGGGCGGAGGTGTTGTAGCCCGCGTTGAGCGTTCCGGCGGCGCAGCAGTCGGCAGGGTTCGACTTGCTCGTTATGTCGGTGCTGCTGTAGTCTATTGACGTGGAAAACTCTGTCGTGGGTTCGGCCTTGTGCTCGGATATGTATTCCGCCCAAGACTTCAATATGCTGCCGCCGTATTCTTTCTTCTGTTCATCTGTCAGTGTTGTTACCGCTGAGGAACCGTAGGTGACGCAAATGTTGTCGTAGTTGTAGTGCGACAATATCGGCGACTCGCCATAATACGATTTGAAGACAGGCGTGAAGGTGTACATGAATGCCACGTCGTTGACCTCGGAGCACAACAGTATGAGCGTTGGCAGGAGACGCTTCTTGGCTGTGCTGCTGAGCTTGCTGAACCACACGTCGTCGAGCAGGCTTATTTGCTGTCCCACATAGTTCTCGTCGGCGGCCTTTACCGTGAAACCTTGCTTGCCGTCGTCGCCTTCCGAGGGCGTGCCGTTGGTCCAGCCTGTCGGTGTCCAGTAAGCGTCCTTGTCGGTAAACTTGTAGAGAAGGTACACTCCGTTGTCATCGTGGAATTTTTGTATGGTGGCATCGTAGTCGTGTGAGCCTTGCGGCAACTGGTAAGACGATCCTATGCCGGATGGTGCCAGTTCGTCTTCATCATAGCTGCACGAAGCCAGTGTCGCCGTGGCAGCCAATGCTATCGAAGCGATTATTGTGTTGATGTATCTCATAAGTGTCGTTATCTTGGGTTTTGTTGTAAGTTTGGATTGCGGGAAATCACGGATGCGGGTATCGGAAGCGCGTAGAGTGGGTCATCCGCCTTGAGTGTATAGGTGTGCGAAGCTCCCGTGTCGTCTGTGTAGACGTGTGTGACGCTGAGATGGTTGCGCTTGATGTCCATCCATCTGAAGCCGTCTTCCCATACCAGTTCGCGTTGCCTTTCCTGAAGCGTGAACTCGAGCAGCTCTTGACCTTGCATGTTGGCGATTGGCGTGTATGTGCCGTTTGCGTAACGGTTTTCGCGCAACGTGTTGAGGTCGGCCATGGCCTTTGCTGAGGCCGACGCGTCACCGTTAGCGCTTTTCCTCGCGTAAGCCTCGGCGCGATTGAGATACACTTCCGCCATGCGAAGCCCATGCTCCCCGTCATATTGCGAGTTGAAGGAGACCTTGTTTACGATGAGGGAAGAGCCGTATTTGTTTACGTATTTGTTGTAGCGCAGGTCGTTGGTCTGGTCATAGAGCGAGGCGACTTTAGTGTCAAGTGTGTAAGGGATGGCCGTGCTCCAGATGTCGTTCCTGTTTATGTATTCGCTGTCGTAGAACTTACCTTGGTAGTTCCAAACGACCTCTGAGCTTGACGCGTCGTAGACTATTGCGTCTTTGCCTGTGAGCGAATTGAAGTTCGTGAGCTTCGGGCCATTCTTTATGGCCTCGTCGGCCGCGGCTATGCACTCGTCCCACTTCTCCTCATACAGGTAAAGGCGCGAGAGGAGAATGTCGGCGCATTCGGCTGTCACCCGGTAGTGTGTCGTGGGGGTGTAGTCTTTAAGCTCCTCCTTTGCTTGTTTCAGTTCACTCTCTATGAAGTCGTAGGTCTTTCGCAATGTGGTGCGAGCAGGGTAGGAGTCTTTTACGGAAGAGGATGTTATGAGGGTGATGCCAAGGTTGTTGTCAGGGTCGTTGCAGTAGGGCTGGCAATAGATGGAGGCGAGTTTCAGAAAATAAAACGCCCTAAGCAGGCGGGCCTGTCCCTTGAGGTTTTGCTTTGCCTCGGCGGAACCCGTCATTTGGTCCACATAGTCAAGCGTGACATTGCATCCCATCACGAGCGCGTAATAGTTTTTCCAGGAGTTCTCGTCAGTTATGAATGACAAGTTCCCCTCAAACATGTCAGCATTGTATGTAAACACAGGCTGGCCGATCTTAAGGCGGTCTGTGTAGTGGTCGTCTGTCAACCCATTGTTTTGCACCTCGTCAGTAAGGAGATTGACATACGAGTCGGAGTTGAAGTTGTAAGGGTAGCCGTCGTGAAAGAACGTTGCTTGCAGGTCTTCCACGGTGGAAGGCTTTATCTCGTCTTGGCTCGACTCCTTGAAGAAGTCGCCACATGAAGACAACGTGACGGCGAGCGCGCCGGCTATACACCATTTTGAAATATTTATTTTCATCGTTGTTTGCGTTTGTGTGTTATTATCGATTAGAAAGCCACATTGAGGTTGAACGACAGCGAGCGTGTCCTTGGCTGTTGCCCCATTGCCACCTCTGGGTCGCGGCCCTTGAAGTCGCCAGTGTGTATGATGAAGAGGTTTGTCACCGACGCGCCAATCGACAAGCTTTGCAGGCGCAGGTGGCGTTTCACCCATTTGTATGGGGCACTGTAAGAAAGCCCCAAGTTGTTGCAGGCGAGCGACGTGGTTGATGCTATGCGGTCGGTGCTGTAGTTGTACATTTGGTACACCGTGGCGTATTCTCCGTTTGGCAGCTGTTGGCTTGCGACATTGATGTCGGGCAGTCCAGGCAAAGTGGCGTTGGTGTTTTCCGGTGTCCACCGGTTTACAAGCTCATTGGTGAGGTTCTCAAACTCTGATGGCAGGTATGTGCTTTGGTAAGCCGACTGCAAGAAAGTCTTGCCCCCCACGCGAAGGTAGAGCGATGTGCTTAGCGACAAATTCTTGTACCTGAACCCCATGCTTATGCCTCCGGTGAAGTCGGGGTCTATCTTTCCCGCGTAGACCATGAAGTTTGTCGGGTCTTTCTTTTCTTCGGCGGTGAGGCCGTCGGCCATGCTGAGGTCAATGATTGGGTAGCCGGTCTTTGGGTCTACGCCATCATACTTGAATGCCCAGAACGAAGACGCGGCGTAGCCTTTCTTGTAGAAGCTGCCTGAGGTGACATACGAATATGATTGGCTCTGTATTCCCACCTTGGTCACTTCGTTGAAGTCCTTTGACGTATTCAGGCTCACGTCCCATGTGAAGTTCTTGGTGCGCACGGGGGTGAAGCCCACGGTAAGCTCATATCCTGAGTTTTTCATGCTTCCTCCATTCAC
>DAIOUH010000077.1:0-11836 GCA_036751585.1 Prevotella sp.
AAGCATAAAATTCGAAAAAGGCCTGTGCCTAACCGCATGGATTAAACACAGACCTAATTATTTTACAAAAAGACAAATGCTACGTCATTGCGCGTAAATGGCGACATTCAATGTGCAATAACCCCACTGTATGTAGTTCCATCCCCAATAGCTTTGGTTGAGGTCCATTGTGGCACGCACATACCTGCCCTTCACGGCACCATAAAGCACGTAGGCCGTATAATGGTGCCAGCCCGTCGATACGCTTACGCCCTTGTGCCCTTCAGTGGAGCCTATCGTTGTCCACGTCTTGTTGTCGCTGCTCACTTCCACCTTGGTATTGGATACCACATCACCACTGAAGATGAAGCCTGTAATGTCTCGCTCCGAGCCAAGGTCAAGCACGCAGCTTGCCGTGGCCTGCTTCTTGGTGAAACTCCAATCGCTGGTCGCGAATTCCGAGGCATCGAGACCGTCGGCAGAGACGCAGGACATTTCATCGTCAAATATTGCCATGCCAAGTGTTTCCTTGGCGTCATCGTTTATCAAGCTCTGGGTGACGTTCACCACCACGTAGACTGGCTCGTCAAGCTCCGCCTGCTTGCCATTGGCTGTCACCACGGGGCGCATGGGCAAGAGGTATGAGCCCAAGGCCAGCGTCTTGACCACATCGTCGGGAGCGGTGACCTTGACATCGCCCGTCGACTGCTTTGACGTGCCCGGGATGGTGGCTGGAGTCACGCTCAAGGCATTGACCACATTGTCGGGCAAGGCTTGGTATTGCGTGTTGTTGGCTTGGTTGTAAGCGTCTACCAACGACACGTCGGCCTTCAACGACACCGTGGCGTCAGCGCCCAACTCCACGACTGTGCTTGGCGTGAACGACGCGTCGATGCCGCCGAAGACACCCACAGGCGTGTTGACGACACTCGTCGTGGCGGTTGTCGACTTGAACTTCAAGAAGTTGTCGCCCGTGTTCACGATGAGGTATGCCACGCCCTGGTCCTCGCTGCCCACGGCTCCCGTTGGCGACAGCCTGAGAGGGATGAGATAAGCCGGGGCGGTGAGCTTGGCAAACGACTCCTGCGGCACCTCGACCTCCACGGAGTCGGCGCTCACATATTCGCCTTGCTTAATGGTGGCGTTTTTCACCTTGAGGCCGCTGAGCACGTCGTCGGGGGCGGAGACGTAAGACGTGCCATGATCCTCGTTGTACTTGCTCACGAAGCTCGTGTCCGCCACCACGCCCACGGTCACGTCGCCACTCGTGGGGCGCTGCACCTGGGCTGGGAACGAAGCCTTGGCCGAGCCGAGGTCGCCGACGGGCGTGTGGTAAATGACCCCCGTGAACTCCTTTTGGGCGGTCTTGTTCAGGAACACGAGGTTGTCGGGATTGCCCTTCACGTCGTAGGTGTCGTCGCTGGAGCAGGAGGCGAGCCCCAAGCCCAACATGGCCGACAATCCTAACGCTATATATAGATTATGTGTTTTCATGATGTGTTATTGTGCTACCTTGTTGTTGTCGTCCTTCACGAATTTTATGTAGTTGGCCGCGCCAGGTGTCGCCGACAGGCTTCCGTTGCCGCTGATGTCACGCTGCGACTTGGTCCAGTCCATGTCGTAGCCGTTGCCAGTCACGTCCTTGATGACGGGGCCAGAGTCTTGATCCATCTTCCAATAAGCGAGCAAGCCATTCGACTTCGGGTCGACACCTGCCAATCCGCCCTGGATTTCGCTGGGCGAGAGCACGCGGTTCCATACGCGGATCTCGCACATGCGACCGTGGAAGAACTGCCCACTGGGATAACCTGCCCACGACATGCCAAGCTCGAAACGCTGGAAAGGCATCACCTTGCCCGGGCTTGAGGCCGTCGCGTCTTTCACGCCGTCCACGTACATCACGTAGTCGTTGCCGTCGTAGGTACACGTGATGAGATACCAGCGGTTGTTGCCGAAGAGGGTCTTCGAGAATGCCCTGCCACCGGGGAGAATCCACTGCAAGCAGTTGCGTGCCGTGCCCGACTCGCCGAAGCGGAACATGTTGGCGTTTTCCTCGTTCTTGCCCTCGATGGCCAGCACGCGCTGTATCTGGTTGTCGGAAGCCGTGCCCGTGCCGAGCGACGTGGGGTAGACCTTGAACTCTATGGTGTACTTGGAGAGATCCACGCGCTTGCTGTCGTCGAAGACGAAGTTGCTCGATGCGCGATAGTCGTTCTCCAGGGCATAGAAGTTGAGTATTCGGCTGACGCGCAGGTAGAGCGTGCGCGAAGCCTCAATCACGTCGTCGGTTCCTCCCTTGGCGCTCTTGATGGTCACGGGTATGAGATAGGTGCGTCCAGAGACGAAGTTGTCGGTGCTTACCATCTCGACATTAGTGGCGGAGGAGATGGCCTCGCCAGCCTTTATCTTCAAGTCGGAGGCGTTGAGCTTGACGGCTCCAGCGGGTATGGCGAAATAGTTGGTGCCATTGGTCTCGTTGTATTTCGACACGAGGGTGGTGTCTATCGCCACCGTGAGGTCTACGTCGGCGTTCACCTTCTTCGTGGACGACACCGTGATGGGATATGTCGACGGCACGTCCTCTACGACGAACTTTTGCAGGGGTGTCGTCTCCGTGCCTGTCATCAGCAGTCCGTTGCGGTCGTAGTCGAAGCCATCACCCTCAGCATTGCAGCCGGAGAGAATCAAGCTGCCTGTGGCCACGACTGACATTATCAGTAAATGGAATATCTTGTTCATGATGATATGATTCTTTGTGATAAATACTTTTTGCTGCCCCCCTATTTGCGCACGGCGGGGTTCATTATCTGTATGGCCCTGCGGAAGGCGCTGTAAGGCGCGTCGTCGGTAGAGTTGTCTTCTCTGCCGTCGGGGAAATAGAGGTGCTGCGTGGTGTTGGAATAGTTGTGGTCGAGATAGAAGGCTCCGCAACCGCCCTTGCGCTTGCCGTTGGCTGGCTCCCACTTGGCGTAATACTCTATCTGTCCGCCATTGTGCTTCTGTCCGAACGACTCGCAGTAGACGGTCTTCTCGTCGGGACCTGCCGCGCCCACCCCGGCGCCTTGTCCGCTGTAGGCCTGCTTGACGATGAAGTCGAGCTGGTCCTCGTTCACGCCTCTCGGATAGCTTCCGAAATAGTCGATGATGACCAGTCGCTCTGGCCATTTACCCTCCGGGCCGAAATACTTGTTCACCTCGTCCACGACGATGCGCACGTTCTCGCCCGACCATCCCTCGCAGTCGAAGTCCACGCCGTCGAGGTCGTTCTTCACGATGGTGTCCACGACCCAGCGTCCGTATGCGCGGATGGCTTCCTCGGAGCGGTTCTTCGACAAGTCGACCACGCTGTCTTGGCGCACGTTGAGGTCGGCGTCGCGATACCAGAACTTGTGTCCATAGTTGGATGCGTCAGCATGATACACGAAGCGCGTGCCTTTCTTCTCGCGAGTCTCCACCATGTCGGCATAGGCGTTGGGTTGCGTTTCCTTGTCGGGCAGACCCATCCAGAGGTTGCAGATGTCGAGCGAGTCGGGCAGGCCCATGAACTTCTCGCCCCACGACTTGGTGACCTTCTCGCCCGTGCTGCCCTCTGGTGGCGCCCACGCAGCGTAGTAGCAATAGCTTATCTCGTGAGGGCTCTGCTTGAAGGCCCGCAGGTTCTCATAGTATTGAGCGTCATAAGTGGTCAGCTTCTGTATGTCGACGGCCTCAGCGTCGGTATCGCAACTGCTCATGGCGATGCTTCCGGTGATGCCCAAGGCGACCACGTAAAGGATATTTCTCAGTTTCATGTCTCGATTTCGTTTATGGTTTTGAAAACAGGTTTAATGATTGGGGTTCTTGTCCCACCACAGTTTCGTGCCTCCGTTGTCGGAGCCTCCAAGCTGCTTTACCGCTCCCTGCATGGCGGCGGCGTTGGTCTCATACAGCGTTGACGGATAAGGCATGCGGCGAATGCCGAGGTCGGTGTCGATGGCGCCACCACTCTGGTTGCGCACCACGGGCAGTATCTTCGGGTATCCCGTGCGTCTGTATTCCGCCCATGCCTCGGGGCTGATGGGCCAGTTGGCAATCCACTTCTGGGTGATGATGCGCTCAAGGTTGGTCTCGAAGCTCGCCGCGTCGTCCCACTTCACGGTTATGGTGCTTGGCTGAGCGTAGTCGTCGCTGTTTCCGGTGTTGTCCACGTAAGCCTCGGGCTGGCTCTTGTCATCGTTGAGATAAGCGTCCACGCCGTCGGCTCCACTCTCCTTGAACGCCACTCTCACGCCTTCCTCATAGAAGTCCTTGGCGGTGCCGCCCATGTTCCAGCCGCGGAGGGCGGCCTCAGCGCGGAGGAAGTAGGCCTCCGAAGCCTTCATGATGTAGATTGGCGAGATGGCGGTGAGGTTGAGGTTGGAGATCTTGTCGCCCTGATAGTCCTCCTTGCCATTGCCGTTGACGTTGGCACCTTGTCGCACGCCGTGGTAGCCACCCTCGCCGGCCTCCTTGAAATACTTGCCGAGGCGTGGGTCTTTCAAGCCGTTGAGATAAGAGTCCATGGTGGCGCTCATGCGCTCCTCGCCCCAAGAGTAGGCCTGCTCGTAGAGGGGATTCATCAGCGAGATGCTGGTGCTCAGGATTTGCGCGTCGTCGCTCGCGCTCTCAAGGAATCCCACGGGCGAGGCAGCCGACTTCTCTCCCTCGGTCTTTGCCAGCGTGGGGTCAGCGTAGACCACGCGCAAGGCGAGGCGGAGGCGAAGGGTGTTGGCGAGTTGCGTCCACTTCTTGGCGTCGCCGGAGTACACGTAGTCGTACTTCGACATGATCTTGGTGCCAGCCTGGGCATAAGGCGTGAGGATGTCGATGGCGCTGTCGAGCTCCTCGAAGAAACGCTTGTAGACCGTTTGCTGCGAGTCGAACTGCGCGTTGACGTTGCCCTGCTTGAAGGTGGTGTAAGGTATGGGGCCGTAGAAGTCGGTCACGCGGTGCATGCCGAGCACCTTCACCACGTCGCCCAAGGCCTTCACCTGTGGCTGGTTGATGGCGGTAGCGTTCTTTGCGAGATTTTGCCATGCGGGCATGATTTGGGTGAAGCACTGCGAGTACATCCTGTTGCCCCAATCGGTAGAGAAGGAGTAGGAGCCGTTGTTGCTGCTGCCACGCCACGTGCCCGTGGCGCCGATATAGCCAGAGTACCAGTCGGAGCTGAGCCCCTGCACATGCTGGTAGGCACCCGTGGAGCCATAGCTGTCGTCTTGCACGCCACCTGCCGTGAATGGCACCATGCGGATGAGCATCTGCGAGAAGAAGGAGCCCATCTTCAAGCCGTCTTGCTCCATCATCCCCTCCGTGGCCTCGTGGGGATTGGTGTTTATCTTCTCGAAGCTGTCGGTGCAAGCCGACATCGCCATCATGGTCATGGCACCGAGAAATGTATATTTGATGATTGATTTCATAAATTTAAGATTCTATGGTTTTCTGATTGTCTTGGTTGTGTTAGAACTTGACTTTCACCGAGAAGCCCATGGTGCGCAGGCTTGGCTGCATGAAGTAGTCGATGCCCTGGTTGTAGGTGCCCGTGCTTGCCGTCATCTCCGGGTCAAACGGCGCCTTGTTGTAGATCATCCACAGGTTGTGGGCTACGAAGTTCAAGGTCATGCCCTTGATCCATCCCACGTATCTGTGTATGGGTATGTCGTAGCCGAAGCTCAACTCCTGCAGGCGCAGGTTGGTGGCACTGTAGACATACTGCGAGGCGATGGTCGACGTGGGGCTGGCGATGGTGGTGTAGTAGTCGTGGGCGTCGAGCTTGAAGCCCTGGAGCAGCACGCCGCCGTTGTCGCGCGCGTCGGCAGATGCCTTCGAGGTGCCATAAGCGTCCATGAGGCTCTGGGTGAGCGACACCACGCGTCCGCCGTTGCGATAGGTGAAGAGGAATCCGAGGTGGAAGCCTTTCCAGCTGAAGTTGTTGCCCCACGAGAGGTTGTAGTTGGGCAGGGTGGTTCCCGCGTACTTATACTCGTTGGCCGTGGGCACGACGTTGTAGTTTTGCGTGTCGATGTAGTAGCCTCCGTGCTCGTCGGTCTTCAGCGTGCGCACGTATAAGTCGCCAAGGGTTCCGCCCTCGGTGATGGTCTGTCGCACGCCGTTGAAGCCGCCGAGATCCATCTGTCCAAGCGTGTAGGTCTCGCCGCTCTCCGGGTCCTTATAGTCGGTGATGAGCTTCTTGACCTTGTTGCGGTTGAGGGTCCACGTGAGATAGGTCTCCCACTCCACCGGTCCGAGCGGCTGGTTGAAACGCGCGCTCAGCTCAATGCCCTTGTTGTCCACGCGACCGCCGTTGACCCACATGTTGGTGTAGCCGGAGGTCTCAGGGAGCTTGATGTTGAAGAACTGGTTGTAGGTGCGCGATTGGTAGAGCGTGGCGTTAACTTTCAAGCGGTTGCGGAAGAGCACGAGGTCGATACCGGCTTCCCACGACTTCGTGCGCTCTGCCGTGAGGCTCGAATTCTTCTTGAACGTCGAGGTCGACGGTCCGGCGTTGGTCACGGGGTATGTGGTCATCGTGAGGAAGGGGTCGGTCGGGTCGTTGCCCACCTCCGAATAGCTCACGCGCGTCTTCAGGTAGTTGAGGTAGTTGTCGCTCTTTATTTGCGGCACTATCTCGGTCCAGATGCCCGAGAGTCCGGCGCTCCAATAGAAGAAGCTCTTTTGCGCTCCGGCGAGTTTCGACGACCAGTCGTTGCGCGCCGTCACGTCGAGGTAGGCCATGGAGCGGTAGCCGAGCTGCGCGCTGCCGTAGAGGGCTTCCTTGCGGGTCTCGTAGCCGCTCTGCGAGTGCTTGGTGTTTGGGTCGGAGGTGAGGACGTTGCTCACCGTGAAGAGGTTGGGCACCTTCGCCAACGGGCCTTCCCAGCCGTCGCGGTCGAGGTTGCGCTGGTCGAAGCTCGTGCCAAGGGTGGCGGTGATGTTCCAGCGGTCGTGGTCGAAATATTTGTTGATGTTGGCGAACGCCTCGGCGTAATACTGCTTGGTGTTCTGGTGCGTCAAGCCATAGGCGCCGTTGTCGCCGTGGGCGAACTGGTTGATGGTGCTGGCGTAGTATTTCTTCTCATAGCGGTCCTCGGCGCGATCGTATTTCACGCGACCCGTGAGGCTAATCCAGGGCGCGATCTCGTATTTGAGCGAGGCGGTGAAGATATGGCGCTCCTTGTGGTTGATGAACTTGTTGCGCTCGGTGGTCCAGTAGGGGTTCTGCATGCTCATGCTCATGTCGCCCCACGGCCAGTATTGCACGGGGAAGTTGCGGTCGGAGTCGTAACGCTCAAAATATTTCACGGCGTTGAAGTCGGCCCCTGGGGGGAAGAGGTAGAGGGCGTAGAGCGGGTTGAAATATTGTCCCTGCGAGATCATGTTCTGCTCCTTGACCGTCGTCATCATGTAGCCCAGGTCGAGGGTCATCTTGTCTTTGAGGAACTTGCTGGTGTTGCGCACGTTCACGTTGTAGCGGTCGTAGTCGTTGTTGTGGATGAGACCCTCGGCGTTGTTGGAGCCGAGTGAGAAATATGTCTGGTTGCGCTCCGTTCCGGTGGACACTGCCACGGTGTTGGAGAAGTTGGTAGAGGTCTGGAAGAAGTCGGCGGGATCATAGCTCGATGGCTGTGCCAGCTTGCTGCCCCAGCTGTCGTAGCTCGTGGAGGACGTCTGGCCGTAGGTGTTCTGGAACTCGGGCATGACGAATGGATGGGAGAACTGGAAGCTGCCCGTATAGGTGACGTCGAGCTTGCCTTCTTTTCCTTTTTTTGTCGTCACGAGAATCACGCCGTTGCTCGCCTCGCTGCCATAGAGGGCGGCGGCGGAAGGGCCTGAGAGCACCGAGATGGACTCGATGTCGTCGGGGTTGAGGTTTGATATGGCATCGCCGGTGGAGCCCGCGCCGTCGTACATGCTCTCCGGCTGGTCGCCCTGCACGTCGGTCATGGGTATGCCGTCGATGACGTAGAGCACATTGTTGTTGCCGTTGATGGATTTCACGCCGCGCATCACCACGCGCGAGGCGCCGCCGATGCCAGACGAACTGGCGTTGATCTGTACGCCAGCCACCTTGCCGTTGAGCGAGTTGACGAAGTTGGCGTCTTTCACCGTGGTCACGGCATCGGAGTTGAGCTGCTGCACGTTGTAAGACAGCGACTTGGCCTCTTTCTTTATGCCGAGGGCGGTGACGACCACCTCGTTGAGCACCTTGTTGTCTTCCTCCAGCGAGGCTTCAACGGTGTTGCCCTTCACGCGCACCTCCTTGTTGTTGAATCCCACATAGGAGAACTCCAAGGTCTCGCCACGCGAGGCGTTGATGGAGAAATTGCCGTCGATGTCGGTCACGGCCACGCCGCCATCCTTGGTCTTGACGCTCACGCCCACGAGGGGCTCGCCATTGCTGTCGGTGACGTGTCCGGTGACTTTCTCAGTAGCTGTCTTTTTCTTTGGTTGTTGCTGCCGCGGGTGTTGGGCGTTGGTGTCGGTCTTGCGGATGATGATGTGCCTCTGCTGGATTTCATATTCCAGACCAGAGCCTTGCAGCATCTGCCCGAGCACGTTGGCGAGATTGGTCTTTTGGCTGTTGAAAGAGATTTTCTTCCGCAGGTCTATGTTGCCAAGCTCATAGTCCACGGACATTTTCGTCTGCTGCTCAATGGTCTTAATGACTTGTTGTACAGTGGCTTGGCGCGCAGGCAGCTGAATGACCTGCTTCTGACCGTAAGCCATTGAAAACGAAAGCATAAGAGCAAATGCAGCGGCCATGCCCCTGTTGCCCAAGGGCGCCTTTCTGTTTTTCATACGCTTTTGGTTGTATTATTGGTTTTGTGAAAATTAGTTCTCAGTTCTCATGTCTTAATCAGCGAAGGCCGTAGATGGCAAAGTGTAGATAGTAAAGTAGATATTGTGTGAAGATTTGGAGGGGTTCAGGACGGCGAGCGATATATGGTGACGCGTCTGCCGTCTATCTTGTAGTGGTATTTGTTTTGCATCGACGTGACGACATCGAGAATTTCCTCAAGCGTCTCGTCGTGATGGAAGTCCATGGTGAACCTCCTGCCCTGGTCCACGTCGGCGGGCATCGCGATCGCCACGTCGAAGCGCCGGCTTATCGCGCCGATAATCTCGCGCAGGGTGGCCCGCTCGAAGGTCATGTCGCCCTTGGTCCAGCTCACCACGGGGGCTATCCTGGCGGCGCGCTTGCTCACCGCGCCTGTCGACTTGTCGTATTCTATCTGGTCGCCTGGATGAAGCATCGAGGTGAACTTGCCGTCGTAGACCTTCACCAAGCCTTCTTCGAGCGTGGCGGTGATGGTCTTGCTATCTTGGCGGGCATCGACATTGAACTTGGTGCCGACGGCCTGCACGCTCAACTTGTTGGCATGCACGATGAACGGGTGACGCTTGTCCTTGGCTACCTTGAAGTTGGCTTCGCCAAGAAGGTAGACATCGCGGTCGCCATGGCCGAACTGCTTGGGATAATAAAGCGTGCTGTTGCCGTTGACGTAGGCTCGCGTGCCGTCGGGCAGCACGATGCTGTCGAGCCCGTTTTCCGGCACGGTCATCTCCACGAGCTTGGTGTCGGTACCATAATAATATGTGGAGCCAAGCCATACCGCCACGCCCGTGACGACGGGTATGGCTATCGACGCGGCAAGGCGAAGGATGGCACGGCGACGGGCGCGAGACGCGAGCTTTTCCTCGTAGGCATCGCGGGTGGCCTCGAAGCGGGCAAGGGCGGCGCGGGTGGTGTCGGCGTCAGCATGGGCATCGGCCTGTTGCCATGTGTCATCGTGCTCCCAAATGTCGAAGAAAGCGTTTCGTTTGGCCGACTCGTCCTCAGGGCTGACAAGCCATTGCTTGACGGCGCGCTCATCGTGGCGACCAACAAGGCGGTCGAACCAAAGACGGACTATTTGCTTGATTGTTTCTTTCTGCATGTGTGTTTTTCGGTCTTTCTACAACGCAGACAAACAAAAGGGCAAACACACGTAGTGAACAAATGTTAAAAAACAACGCATCGGCCTTACGCTTGAATCGTGATGCGTTTACGCTTGAATCGCGATGGCTCCACGCTTGAATCGCGGCGCGATTCAAGCGTGAAGCCGACGCGATGTCATATATGCCCCCAAGCAGCTAACAAATTGGCTTAAAAGCCTCGCTTTACACAGCATCTCCCGTCGAGATTCTCAGAAAAACATCAAAACATTTTGAGGTTTCGTAATAAAGTCGTACATTTACAAGCAAATATAAACAGCCATTTATATAAACGATAATTTACATTATGAAGTTCTATGATAGAAAAAACGAACTTGGAGGGAAAATACGAGTTGATACGTCGTGTGAAACCTCTGTTGGCTAAAC
Organism: Prevotella sp.; assembly: GCA_036751585.1. Classification (GTDB taxonomy): domain Bacteria; phylum Bacteroidota; class Bacteroidia; order Bacteroidales; family Bacteroidaceae; genus Prevotella. Next base: position 10,360 of record DAIOUH010000077.1, read on the forward strand.
AAAATGGCAAGGTGACAGCATACGAGATACATGATCCTTTCTTGCGCTTTTGGTTTCGATTCATCTATCCTTACCAGTCGTTGATAGAGCGTAATTTGTTCTCACTCTTACGAAGCAATGTCTACAAAAATTACGAGAGTTTCACAGGACGTACGCTCGAACGCTATTTCCAAGACAAGATGATGGAGACAGAACAATTTACACAAGTAGGTAATTGGTGGGACAGAAAGGGACAAAACGAGATAGATCTCATCGCCATAAACGAGTTTGACCATACAGGCATCGTTGCCGAAGTCAAGCGCAATGCGCATAAGATTAGTATGGCTAAGTTGCAAGAGAAGGTAGCCATGTTGCCAAAGAAAGATTTTGGAGAGTATAAGTTCCAGTTGCAGGCATTCTCGTTGGAGAATATGTGATAGGGTGGTGTTCTTGAAGGTCTGTCTCTCCCCTTTCTCGTATCCCATCCCCTGTCATCGCTTGGCGAATGCCGCGGCAGCCACGCCTTGTTGTTTCTATGTCATATTCTTGATGTTTGACAACGAATCTAAAGGTTTGGTGCGAATATACGATAAGATTTCGCAATTGGCAAATATTTTGGAGAATAATTTTGAATTGCAATAGAATGATAATATAAAAATATAACTAAATAATCTGTCATACACGAAAAAAAAGCTAACTTTGTAGCACGAAAAAGAACTAAAGATATAATAAATATGGCAGCAACGGTTTTTAATGAAGCGCAGGTTGACTTAATCAACATGATGCAATGGGTAAAGACCCCAGAGGCTTTAGCTGATTTGAAGCAAGCCATTTCCGATTTCTTCGCAAAAAAAGTGAAAGAAGAGATGGACCGTATGTGGGAGAATGGCGAAATGACACAAGACAGAGTTGACTCCTTTGCCACGTTGCACGAACGCACACCATATCGCAAATAAGCCATGAGGGTCGTTCTCGACACAAATTGCCTCATCATGGCAATATCAGCTCGCAATAAATACTATCAAGTTTGGCAAGATTTTCTTGATGGCAAATATGTCATGTGCATAACCAATGATATTATTGAGGAATATTCCGAAGTTATCTCACGCAATATTTCACCGATTCTTGCTGAATTTGTCATTTCGACCATAATCAACAGAAGGAATGTCATAATGAAATCGCCTTCTTTTGCCTTTCACCTTATATCTGTCGATGAAGATGACAACAAATTTGTGGATTGTGCAATTGTATCGAATGCAAAATACATTGTAACCAACGATCATCATTTTGACATATTGAAGGATATAACCTTTCCTAAGGTTGACGTTATAAAACTCAGTCAATTCTTGGATGATTTGCAAAATTCAGCACAAAAATAATTATGTATTGAAAATGTACAATCAGTTGTAATGCTTTGACCGGATAGCTGATGCCTACTGCATCTCAGAACGGGAAAAGCAACGGCAACACGATGGTCATGACGATGCCAAGGATGACC
>DAIOUH010000078.1:0-11805 GCA_036751585.1 Prevotella sp.
ACGTCTATCATATTCCTTATCGTTTATTGTTATACGTCTGTATTAGTGTACTACCTTAATAGTACACTGCAAAGATAAGGTCATTTTTATATTACTTCCAAATATTTCCACGATTATCTTCGCTTTATTTTGTTTTGTTAACTATTCAGCTGCAAAGTATACACATTTTCACTTAATTCACCCACAAAAAGCCTCCCATTTCGTGCCCCTCGGCTTTACGCTTGAATCGCGTCGCCATTCAAGCGTAAAGCCATCGCGATTCAAGCGTAAAGGCGACGCGATTCAAGCGTGGAGCCGATGCCCATATATGGGAATCATTTGATGTTATAAAAATCTAATGAAAGACTTGTATATTTCAACAAAACATTATACTTTTGCTATATTAAAACACATCATATAAAATCGGGTGATGCTATGCGAATGAGTGGCAATATAAAAAAGGACTCTGTCATTCCATACTGGAATGAAATAAAGAATTGGAGCCGTGAAGACAGAAGCAATCTTTACGAGCTTTTGGGTGTGTCCTTGAAAGAAGAGGAGAACAAAAACAATGACGCTTTAGTAAACAAATTATCCCCCAAGCTAATGAAGGGGCTGGCCGAGTATGCAATGAAAGAATATCGCGAAGGACATTGCCTCTCTCAACAGCAAGTTGAAAAAGAAATTTTGGAGGAAATGGGATGGAAGTAAAATGGTTGCCATTCGCTTCAAAGCAGTTGAAGGAAGTGGTTGAGTATGTTAAGGAAAACTTCGGTGAGACAACAGCCAGAAAATCACTCAATAAGATTTTGGACAAATTGAATTGGGTGAAAAAATATCCCGAATCAGGCATATTGGACGAGAAGTTCTCAACCGCAAGCATAACCATTAGGCATATTAACGTGGGGCCCAATCTCCTCTTTTATTTTTTTGACAATGAAAACATTGTTGTCATCGCTATAATGCATAGTAAACAATCCCCTGTAACCATTAACCAAACAATAGACAATCTGCTAACACATTTAGTAGAATAATCATATATGGAGAAGAACGAAGAGTTGCGCGAGGCGTGGGAGTTTGTGGAGCACACGGGCACCAGCATTTTCCTCACGGGCAAGGCCGGCACCGGAAAGACCACGTTTCTGAAGACCGTGGTGGAGAAATCGTCGAAACGATTGATCGTGGTGGCGCCAACGGGCGTGGCCGCCATCAACGCCGGCGGCATGACCATACACTCGTTCTTCCAACTGCCCTTCACGCCATTCATCCCAGGCTCTACCATACGCGACCGCTACGACTTCTCCAAGGCCAAGCGGCGCATCATAGCATCGCTCGACCTGCTGATAATAGACGAGATAAGCATGGTGCGCGCCGACCTCCTCGATGCCGTCGACTCAGTGCTGCGCCGCTACCGTGACCCCACACAGCCCTTCGGCGGCGTGCAACTGCTCATGATAGGCGACCTGCAACAGCTCACGCCCGTGGTGACGGCGCAAGAGGAGGGCATATTGAGCCAATACTACGACACGCCTTATTTCTTCGGCAGCAACACGCTGAGGCAAATCAACTATGTCACCATACAGCTGACAAAGGTTTACCGCCAGCAAGACCCTAAATTTATCAACATCCTCAACCACGTGCGCGACGGCCACCCCACCCCAGATGACCTCAACACGCTCAACTCACGTTGCAACCCCACGTTCATACCCAGGCAGGAGGATGGCTACATACGCCTGACCACCCACAACCGCATGGCCGACAGCTACAACGAGAACGAGCTGATGAAACTCGGCGGCAAGCGATACCGCTTCAAGGCCGAGGTGGAAGGGGAGTTCCCTGAGAGCAGCTATCCAGCCGAGGCGACATTGGAACTAAAGCAGGGCGCGCAGGTGATGTTCATCAAAAACGACAGCAGCCACAAATACTACAACGGCAAGATAGGACACGTGGTAGGCATCGACGCGGAGTCGATAACCGTGAAGTGCCCAGGCGACAGCGAAACGATAAAGGTGGAGCAAGACGAATGGGAGAACACCAAATACGTGATCAACCCCGAGAAGAAGACCATAGAGCCACAGGTGGCTGGCACCTTCAAGCAGTATCCGCTGCGCCTGGCATGGGCCATAACCATACACAAGAGCCAAGGCTTGACCTTTGAGCACGCCATCATCGACGCCGGATTCTCGTTCGCCTCCGGACAGGTCTACGTGGCACTGAGCCGATGCAAGACTCTTGAGGGCATGGTGCTCGCCTCGCGCATAGGCGCAAGCAGCATATTCAACGACTCGCGCGTGACCGAATACATATCTCACCAGCAAGAGAAGGCGGAGGAGAGCGTGCGCCAGTTGCCGTCGCTCAAGGACGCTTACTTCAAGGAGCAACTCCTCGACATGTTCACGTTCAACCGCTTGTTTGGCGCGGAGCAAATGCTCAACCGCACGATGGTGGAGTTTTTCAGGACGTTCCCGCGCCTGTGCGACTATCACCGCACGGTGATGGATGCAGTCAAGGCAAAGGTGATGGACGTGGCTTACAAGTGGCTCAACGTCATACGCCAGACCCCAAACGATGACCTGCATGGCGAGGCATTCTTGAAAAGGGTGCAACGCTCCGCCGACTATTTCGCCGCCACGCTGAAAGAGCAGGTGCCCGACGTGCTGGAGAAGACCAAGATGGTGAAAGGCAAGAGCAAGCAAGCCATGGAGACCCTCGAAGAGCGTTACAAGGAGTTCTGGTTGCAATATCTCAGCAAGGTGAAGATGCTCGACAGCATGGCGGACAAGCCATTCTCGGTAGCCACCTACTTGCAGACTAAGCAAGAGGCGACAATCGATGCAATGGAGATCGTGGACCCTGCCACGAGACGCGCGCGCCCGAAGGCAAGGAAGGTTCAAGACAATCCCTACGCCGACGAGACCCCACGCGTGGCGACAACAAAGTCCAAGGCAACAGAAAGGCCAAAGGGAAAGACAAGGAAGAAGGGGGAATCGGAGGCGCAGACCTTCGAGATGTTCGGCAAGGGCATGGGCGTGGAGCAGATAGCCAAGGAGCGCGGTCTGACCACGGGCACCATAATGTCGCACCTCGCCAAATACGTGAAAACGGGCAAACTGAGCGCCGACAAGATTATCCCGGCTGAGCACGTGAGAGCCATACGCCACGCCCTGTCGAGGGTTGAGGAGCACGCAGCCGTGGACGACATCCTCAAGCTGTGCCCCAAGGACGTGAATAAGGGTGAAATATACTTCATGATGAACGCAACGAAGTGACACGAAAGACGGGAGAGCGGTATACTTAACACCACCTGTTGCCAACATCTATTTTTTATTGTATGATATGCCGCATAACATATAAATTATGATTAAATTTGCATACGACAAATAATCCCATGACAATGACCGGCAACAGAAAAATATACATAAACCGTAACAACTGCGACCAGTGGAAGGAGGACACTTGCCGTTCAGTGGAGATGTACAACGAGTGGTTTCTCGGTTTCGCTCCAGCCACATACATCAGCGAGCGCGAAGAATCGAAGCGTCAAGTGGCCAAGGCAATGAAACTTACCGACAATTTCCACCTCAACGAGGAAAACCTCTTTACTAATCCCGACACCATCTCAATACTGCGCATGGTGACAGCCCCGCCAATAGCGCGTGAGCGACTTGCCGGACTGTCGGGTGTGAACAAGACCGTCATTTCAAGGATGGAAAGCGGAAAACTGCCCACTAAAATGACAGAGGCGGCAATAAAGATTGAGATTGGAAAAATAGCGAAAGTCCTTAACCGCCTTTTTGACCGCACCCTCTGCCCCTGGATAGAGCATGGCAGCGAGCCTACACCCGGCCAACGCCGCATCGCCGCGAGTGTCGTAGCCGACCGTATGTGCGGAATGATGTCCGACCCGATAATACGCAACGAGCAGGAACGCCGACAGCTCCGCGCCATATCGTCATGGCTTGACCAAAGAGGCTACACATTCGTCAAGTCAGACAGCATAGCCGACTTCCGCGACATGCAGACGGGGACATACACATACCACCTTAATGTGGCAGTCGAGGTCCCTGCCGCCAACATGCCCATTGATGTTGTGATAAGGCGCAAGGACGAGAGTTTCCGTCTGCCGCTGCTCGTGGAGTGCAAGTCAGCTGGCGACTTCACCAACACCAACAAGCGGCGTAAGGAGGAAGCACAGAAAATATCACAGCTCAAAGCCACCTACGGTGATGACATCGACTTCATTCTTTTCCTGTGCGGTTATTTCGACAGTGGCTATCTCGGCTATGAGGCAGGCGAGATGATAGACTGGATTTGGGAGCACCGCATCGACGACTTCAGCAAGGCAGGTGTATAACAAAAGCATGAAAATAATGAACAACGACATTGAGACAAGACGCGGCGAGTTGCAGCAAGCCCTCGATGCACAGAGAACACAGAAGCAACGCAACATAATGGGACAGTTTGCCACACCATATCCCTTGGCGTGTGACATAATGAGGCACATGCGGCAGCTATGCGCCGGCGGCAATAACGTATCACTGCTTGAGCCGTCGGTCGGTCTCGGCGCGTTCCTCTCGGCCTTCTATGATGTGTTTGGCGACAAGGCAGGACACGCGCTTGGCTTCGAGATTGACAGCCACTACTACGAGCCGGCAAAGGCACTGTGGCAAAGACTCGACGTAGACCTTCGCAATGCCGACTTCCTTGCCGCCACGCCCGACAATGCCTACGACATGATTGTGGCCAACCCGCCTTACGTGCGCCACCACCACATCGCCCCCGACACCAAGGTGCGCCTCAAGAATGAGGTGAGGGACTATTGCGGCATCAGCATTTCCGGACTTGCAGGACTCTACTGCCACTTCATGATACTCTCAACAAAGTGGCTGCGTGAGGGCGGGCTGTCGTGCTGGCTTGTGCCGTGTGAGTTTATGGAGGTGAACTACGGCAAGGCGGTGAAAGAGTTTCTGCTTAACAATGTCGAGCTGATAAGCATCCACCGTTTCGTTGCCACCGACGTGCAGTTTGCCGACGCGCTCGTCAGCTCGTGCGTGGTTGTGTTCAGAAACTCACGCCCGGCAAGCAACCATAAAATTGTATTCTCCGAAGGCGGCAGCGTGTCTGCCCCCGAACGACAGATTTTCATAGAAAGCTCTACACTCTCTGCCGAAGAGAAATGGACGAACCGCTTCAACGACAACGCAGACGGCACAACGGCTGACACAGGCGGCACAACGGCGAGGCTTGGCGACTTCTTCATCGTGAAGCGCGGCATAGCCACAGGCGATAACCACTTCTTCATTCTCGACAGTGCGACAGTGGAGAAATATTCCATTCCACGCAAGTTTCTTGCGCCAGTACTTCCAAGTCCGAGATACTTCAAGGCCGACACTGTGATGGGCCGTCATGACGGATTGCCCGACACCGACCGCCAGTTGTTTCTCTTCACTTGCGACCTCGACGAACCTACGCTCAAAGCATCATACCCAACCGTATGGCAATATGTGCGCCAAGGCGAGGAGCGCGAGGTGAACAAGGGCTACATTTGCAGTCAACGCACCCCATGGTACTCATGCGAGAAACGCGACCCGGCTCCGTTTGTAATGCCGTATATGGGGCGCGGCGAATCGGCGCGGAAGATGTTCCGCTTCATACTCAACAATTCCAACGCAATCACCACAAACGTGTATCTGCTGCTCTATCCCAAGAAAAGTTATGCCCGAAACATAGCCGACGAAGCCACACGCTCAAAAGTATGGAACGTGCTTAATTCCATATCCAAGACGCGTCTCATAAACTCCGGACGAGTCTATGGTGGAGGACTTTACAAGTTGGAGCCTAAGGAACTTATGAACTTACCAGTGCCAGAAATGACTAAAATATTAAAATTACAGGCAAAAGCAGTACAGTTAACATTATTCTAAATAAAAAGTCAAATTTCAACTCTTATATCAAACATGGCATGGAAGAATCTTTCGGGAAAATGTATAATTCCATCCGTAATATGTTTAACGAGAGCATGGAATAATCTTCGTATTTTTGCATCATGAACAAATAGAGATGCGATTATGAGAAGATTATCATTTATTTTAGCCACTTTCATGGGACTCATCGTTTCCATGACCGCTTGCGCAAACAAGAAAGGAAACAACATGAATGCAAACACGACAAGCAAGACTCCCGAAAACAACAAGGTGCTCGTGGCTTACGCCTCTTATACAGGCACAACGGAAGGCGTGGCGAAGATGATTGCCAAAGCCACAGGTGGTGAGCTCTACAAGATAGAGCCTGAGAAGGAATACACCGCCGATGATCTCGACTGGAACGACCCTAATTCTCGTTGCTGCAAGGAGAACAAGGATCCAAAGGCTCGTCCTGCCATCAAGAAGACCAAGCAGAGCCTCGACCAATACGACATTATATTCCTGGGCTATCCCAACTGGTGGAACTCACACCCACGCCTCATCAACACTTTCATTGAGGCTTACAACTTGAAGGGCAAAACCGTAGTGCCTTTCATGACATCGGGTGGCAGCCAGATAGAAAACTCAGAGAGGATCCTCAAGAAAGATTATCCCGAGGTTAACTGGAAGAAAGGCAAGCTCCTCAATGGTGCCAACCAAAAGGAAGTGGATGCTTGGGTGAAGAGCGTTCAATAGGTAAACATCATATACAAAAAGAAAAGACCTGCCCATCCGCAAGGATGAGTAGGTCTTGTTATTATTATACCAATCCGATTTTTTAACTCCTCTCTATTATAAATTTCCTATCTTTTCTGTAACTTTGCCAAAAAATCAGAAATGGCAAATGGAGCAATATAGAATAAACAAGGTATGGGTTGACGATGCTCATGTTTGGGCAGAAACAACAAATGGCTGGAAGGCAAATTACCCTCTCAGCCAATGGACACGTCTTGCAAAGGCAACTGATACTCAACGCAAGAATTTCTACCTAAGCCGTTATGGAATACATTGGCCTGAACTTGATGAAGACCTTAGCTTTGAAGGTATGTTTTATGATTCAGGATTTTGCAAATCTTCTGATGCCGAAGACTCAATATTCTATCAAGCCTAAGCAAGCAACAGAAAAGAGACAATGCACATACGCAACATCCGTATCGTCCTATTCTTTAATGCAGTGCGGGTTGTTGCTCCACGCTCTTTACGAGGGAGTCGCCCTTGGAAACCCAGAAGGCGACACGGACAACGCTGCCCACGTCGGTGTTTCCGCTACGCTTGATGTGGCGCGCCTTGCCATATTCGAGGGTATCGCGCCGCGACGGATAGCTCACGAGTTGCAACCTCTGCTTGGTGCTGCCAGAGCCAATGTAGAAAATGCCTACGCTGTCTTTGGCATTGGCCAATTTAGCAGCCTTGGCACGTGCGCGACGGTTTATCGCCGCGGTGTCGAGAGGCGCGAACTCAGATGACGCCACCGTGTCGCCAGGGTCATTGCTCGGTGCCATCTTGCAGGCTGTGGGAAACAGTTGTACGGCCATGGCAAGAAACATTAGATAAAGTATCTTTCTCATACGTCAGTCTTTCCTTTCCTATTTTATCCTCACACGTCAATCACACGCCTATCTTCGCCAGTCCGCCCTCGCCAGTCTCCTTGTAGAGCGAAGGCAAGTCGTGGCCAGTTTGCTTCATCACCTCCACCACACGGTCAAAACTCACGCGGTGCTTGCCGTCGGAGAAGGCGGCGTAGAGGTTGCAATCGAGTGCTCGCGTGGCGGCAAAGGCGTTTCGCTCTATGCACGGAATCTGCACCAGTCCGCACACGGGGTCGCACGTCATGCCAAGGTGATGCTCTAAGCCCATCTCGGCGGCATACTCAATCTGAGAAGGCGAACCGCCAAAGAGCTGGCAAGCAGCGGCGGAAGCCATGGCGCAAGCCACGCCGACCTCTCCCTGACAGCCCACGTCGGCACCGGATATGGAAGCGTTCTCCTTGACGATGTTGCCAATGAGCCCAGCCGTGGCAAGGGCATGGAGTATTCGCTCATCGGAGAAACTGTGACCCGTGGCAAGGTGATAAAGCACTCCTGGCATCACGCCGCAACTGCCGCAAGTGGGAGCCGTGACAATGGTGCCACCGCTCGCGTTCTCCTCGCTCACGGCGAGGGCGTAAGCATAGACGAGACCACGCGTCTGGAGGTTGGGCTTGTAACCTTTCGCTTTCACGAAATAGGTTGAAGCCTTGCGCTGTAGGTTGAGCGGGCCAGGAAGCCGTCCCTCGTGGTTGATGCCGCGCTCCACGCTCTCCTTCATGGCGTTCCACACGGTGAGCAGATAGTCCCAGATGTCAGGCTTCTCGCAACGCTCAACATACTCCCAATAAGCGCAGCCATTGTCCTCACACCACTTCTTGATGTCGGCGAGATAATGCAGGCGATACACCTCTGGACTTGCTGGCAGCAGGCCCGTAGGATGGTCGCCCTCGGAGAGCGCGCCTCCACCCACGGAATATACCACCCAGTCGTTTATGCGCATGCCATTGGGATGAAACGGCAGAAACTCGTTAGGCTTCCATTCTATATCCACTTGTCCCACAGGCTCAAGCACTTCCTTGATGGCCACGTCGGTCATGTGGCCCTTGCCAGTGGCGGCAAGGCTGCCATAAAGCGTGACATGGAATTGCTTGGCATCAGGATAAGCCTTCAAATATGTTTGCGCCGCCTTTTGCGGGCCCATGGTATGGCTCGACGACGGTCCCTTTCCTATACGGAATATTTCCCTCAATGATTTCATACCGCAAAGTTAATGTTTTTATGCGAGAGACTGAGCGAGGACGGGCAAGTTTATTTTCATCCTAATGTGTCAAATGCGAACCTTTCATCCGCATATATCCTTGAAGACACACGTGTCGCACCTGTCCTTGTGGACGGTAGGCTCAAAAGGCTTGCCCTCGTCGAAGATGTCGGCAAGCAAAGCACCTAAATCGCGGGCAAAAGCATCGTGGACACTGGCAATGTCGCTGACCTCAGAGAATGTGGCCTTGCGCTTGCCTTCCTGCCCCTCGTCCTTGACTTTCAGTATCGGGTTGTAGCTTTCGTCTTTAGCCTGACGTATGAAGAGCAATGCCGGAGCCACGGGAGCGCCTCCAAGACCATAAGTCTCTTGCGCCTCACGGCTTCTGCTGATGATGTCGGAATATAGGAACGACTGAAGGTAGTAAACCGTGTGCTTGGAGTCCACGTAGTCGGGATTGAATATTTCCTCCACGCTTGGGGCTGATGATGTCAACGGCCGCCCGGTCTTATAGTCTACCACACGGAGTTGCCCCCCGATACGGTCAAGGCGGTCTACCTGTCCGCCAAGCTTTATGACACGCTCACCACCGTTGACATTGAAAGTGAAATTCTTGTAGAAGTCAGTCTCCAAGGCTATTATGTCGAACGGGGCGTTGGCCTTGTCAAGACGCAGAAGTCGCTTGATGTAGATGAGCAACACGTTGCGGTTGAGCAATTGCAGCCCGTTGTACCGTGGATGATAGCCCTGCCGCTCAATCTTGAACAACTTCTCGCTGAAAGCCTGGTCAAGGAACGCCTGTATCTTGACATCTTCTTTCACGAGGGTGTCGATGCCTTCAGCCGTGACGGTTTTCTTGCCGTGGTCGGAGAGGAAGTCATAGATAAGTTCTGCAGCGCGGTGGAAGATATTGCCAAAGATGACATTGTCAATTTCCTGGTCATCATCGTCAGCCTCACGCAATTGGCACACGGTGGAATAATAGAACATGAGCGGGCAACGAAGATAGCGGTTTATGGCCGATGGCGACAACGACTTTATGTCGCGCAACCGCCTTGCCACCGCGTCGTTTTTCTCTATCGGAACACGCATGACAAGCGACACGCTTTGCCCCGACCGCAAGGTAAGCCGGCGTATATGCTGAGTTTGTCCACTCTCCACCATAAACTGCAACATGAAGCGGCTCATCTCCCCCTGCTTGCCATCATCGGCGGCATTGTTGAATGTCATCGTGACATCGGCGGCACGCTGCAAGAGCGAATGGAAGTAATAAGAATAGATGGCCACCTTGTTTTCTATGGTCGTCATCTCATACCCTCGGCGCAATGAGTGTGGGATAAACGAGGCATCGTTTACGCCTTTGGGCATATTGCCCTCGTTGCAAGAGAGCATGAGCACATGGTCAAAGTCGAGGTTGCGAGTCTCCAACACACCCATGATTTGTATGCCAAGCGCCGGCTCGCCATGGAAAGGCACCGAAGTGGATTCAATCAGCTGGCTCAACAAGCGTTGCAGCAACACCGTGGTACAGTCGACTTGCGTCTTTGAGAACACCTCTTTAAGACGGTTTATTATGGTATACATACGGAAGATGGACTCGTGCATCAATGGATCGTCCTCGGCACGAGAGCCCACACCCGTGAGTTTCAATATGTCGGCAAGCCATTGCAGCAAGTCGACGATAAGCTCACGCCCTTGCTGACTTGGCGAGACAGGAGTGAAGACACGCTGCGCCGCCTCATCGCGGTTATCCACAAGTTGCGACACCGTGGGGAAGAAAGTCTTGTGAGTGTTCACGTCCTCATAAACGACAGGTATGTCGCTTGATATATACTTGGCGTAAGGATGGCACAACACTTGGTTTACATAAGCCAGGCGATAAGTCTTGCCGTCCTTGCACAGCCCTTGCAAGCGCAAGGCGAGGAGCACGCCTACGAGCGTGGCAGCAGGAGTGGCAGACAATGGATAACCAGTGGTGATGTTGACCTCGCCCACCGTTTCGGGCAAGCAGTGTATGACGTTTTGCAAAAGTCGCTCATCGCATAGCACGATTGCCACCGACCTTGGGTCTGTCTTCACCACGTCGCCCAAACCTCGAAGCCAAGTGGTGACATATCGCGCCTGAATGTCTTCCGTGGGCGCGGATACATAGGTGATGTCCTTCTTTTTCGACAAGTTGTCGTAAATGGCGTCCGTGTCGATGCCTGCCGAAGCCCTGCCTGGCGCCAACTCGTTGGGCAAACGGTCGAGATAGCGGCGGATGTAGCGACCAGCCTCGTGACCATTTGACATGAAATAGGTGTCGTAGTCCCAATAAAACTCCGCCATGCCAGCCTCCTTCAATTGCAGGAACAATCTCCGCTCAACCTTTTGGAGCAGGTTGAAGCCCACGAAAACATAATGCTTGAAACGGAAGCCACGCACCTTGCGCTCCACCACGTCGCGATAAAGCATACCCTCATAAGCCAAGCCGTCGCGCCTTAGGTCCTCGCGAAAGGCATGATAGAGCGGTCCGAGGTTCTTCCAAATGTCGTTGAAGCGTTGCTGCAACACCGTGTCGGTCTCCACCTTTCCAAAGAAGTTCTCAAGGCTCTGGCGCTGCTGGTCGGAAAGGAAAGAGAAGTCGCGCATATCTTGCCACGCCTCAAGGCTGATAAAGAGCTTGTCGGCATCCACGAGATTCTTGTCGAGGTCGTCGAAGTCGGAGAGCATGAGCTGCCCCCAAGAGAAGAAATGGTCGAGCGGCTCGTCGCTGCCCGTGAGCTTGACATAAGCCTTGTAAAGCCGGAACACAAGGTCTATCTGGTCGGCTACGGCGAGGGAGGAATGGTTTCTAAAGAGGTCGCTGATGGTGAAATAAGACGGGCTCCATACCGTGTGGCCAGTCTCCTCGTAGAGTGCCTGGTTCAAGAAGAGCGAGGCTCGCTTGTTCGGGAAAACCACGGCAATGTCGGCGAGATTCTCACCACCATGCTTGGCAAGAATGTCCTTGGCCACGTTTTGCAGAAATGTCCTCATTGAATATAAGGTCTTTGGATGATGTGTCTTTAATATAAAGTCTTGATTATACTTTCAC
>DAIOUH010000079.1:0-8545 GCA_036751585.1 Prevotella sp.
GGAAGGGATGGGAAGAGAAAAGATGGAAGGGATGGGAAGAGAAAAGATGGAAGGGACGGATGGGCATAAGGGGCATATTGGGCATAAGAGGCTGGAAGAACGCCAAAAATGCCAGGCGGGGCGGACGACATGGGGTGCCAGGCGGGGCTTGGGCGGGTACAAGACCCGCCCAAGCTTTATTTCCCGTTCATCTCCTTGATGATCTTCACCTCCTCGGGATCGAATGGGGTCTTGTTTTGCCTCAAGATGTCGTGGAACCACAACGATGGTTCTTTGACATCGGGCAAAGGTGTGTCCCACGCAAAGATGGTGTTGGTCTTGCCAGACACAAATCCCCAATTGATGGCAATGACCTTGTATTGCTTCAACAAAGGCATGATGGATGAGAAAAGGCTGCCATTCCTGCGAGCCATGTACTCTGTGCAGGCGAGTGGACGGTTCAGCGCGCCAAGATACTTGATTTCCTCTTCATGCCTTGACGCAATGTCGTAGTTGTGATAAGAGATGACATCGGAGTGCTCCAACTGAAACGCGTTGACTGGGGCAAACGCCTTGTCCATGTTCCACACGCCAGAAGTGAGGGGCTGAGACGGATTTACCGAGCGCGCCCACTCAAACACTTTGCGCAGCAAAGGCAAGGAAGTGGCAAACTGGGCACTGTTTCCAGGCTCATTGTACAAATCCCACATGAGCACCCTCTTGTCCTGGCCGAAAGTCGTCAAAATGTCTTTCACGTATTTGCCAAGGTTCTTGTAAAGGGTGACGGTGTCCTTGCGCAAGCTCATTGATGGGTCGCGCACCCATCCAGAATTATGTATGCCAGGCTTGGGTGCCGGTTGCTTGCCATAGCTTGACTCAGCGTTCCAGCAATCGTCAAAGAACACGAACATGGGGCGGATGCCATGGTTGGCGCACACTGAGAGGAAATCGTCCATGCGATTCTTCAACCCATCAGGGTCGTGAGCATAGACAACACTGCTGAGGAACACGCGCATGGTGTTGAAGCCAAGCTCCTCCGCCCAGCCAAGCTCCTTGTCAATCTGCTTGTGGTCGTAAGTGTCCTTGCTCCACATCTCTATTTGGTTGATGGCTGTTGCTGGAATATAATCGCAGCCCGACATCCATGGCAGTTGCGCATACCAAGCGTTGGCCTTTTCCTCCGACCAGCGCGAGGCGACAGCAGCAACGTCTTTTTTCTGCCTTGCCTGAACCGGCGAAGCGAACATGCCGGCAAGCAGCAACATCACTAATAACGCGAAACTTTTACTTCTCATTTTTCAAAAGGTTTAATATCCAAAGTTGATGATTCGTTGTTTTAGCAAAGTTAACGATTCCACCGCAAACGACAAAATATATACGCACTTAATTTGCCGCCATAACAGTTCTTTCACGAGAAAAAGCGTAACTTTGCATACAATATAGCATACGACCGCCAAACATTAACAACACCACGATGGAAAACATCTTTAAGATAAAGCGCGAGGAGCGTCGCCCATCTTGCTTAGTCCTCTTGTATGTAGTTCTTTGGAACTCTCTGGTCGTCTACAAGTACGCGGATAAGTTCTTCGCGTTGAACGACAACTACCGCAAGTTGTTCATCCAGTTCCACATATCCGGCTTCGACCCTATTTCGTATATGGTCATCTCCAATTGGGACACCAGCTACAATATATACAGGCACCCATTGCTTGCCTTCTTCATGTTTATTCCCAACCAGCTAAACCAAGTGCTCATGGAGCTGACAGGAACAAACTGGGCGACAATCATCATGGGTCTCATGCTGACTTTCTGCGCTTTCTACAGCTTTATCTTCCTCGTCAGGATATTTCATGAGATCATAGGCACGAGCCGCTCCGACTCCTGGCTCCTTGGCGCGTTGACGTTTTCCTTCGCCTATGTCATAGTGGGCATGAGCGTGCCCGACCACTTCTGCCTCTCCATGTTCATGCTCATACTTACGCTTTACCTCTCCGGCAGGCACATGAAAGCGAGACGCGCGTTCACTATTTGGCAGACGATAGCCCTTTTCTTCCTCACCGCCGGCATCTCCCTGAACAATGGCATAAAGGTATTCCTCGCCAACCTGACAGTCAACGGCAAGCGATTCTGGCGGCCAGCCAACCTGATATTCGCCATAATAGTGCCGTCAGCGCTAATATGGCTCGGCGCCAGGCTCGAATGGCAGCACTTTGAGAGACCCAAATACTTGGAAAGAGTGGAGAAACGTGCCGAGATAACAGAGAAACGGCACGAGAAGATAGCAGCAGCGGTGAAAGACACCGCACACCTTCGCGACACCGCAGCCATCAACGCTTGCGTGAACAAGGCGATAGCCATGAGCGACTCGGCAAAGACGAGACGGCAAGAACAAAAGGCGGTATACGCACACCAGGGTAAGCCAATAAACAAGACAGAGTTCGGGCAATGGACCGACATCTCCACGCCACGTTGGGAATCGATGGTCGAAAACATTTTCGGGGAGCCCATACAGCTTCACCCCGACCACCTGCTGGGCGACGTGCTGAGGAATCGACCCGTGATCGTGAAATACAAGCACGTTGTCAATTATATCGTAGAGGCAATAATAGTATTGCTGTTTGTCGCCGGCGTGTGGTACGGGCGCAAGTCACGTTTCCTTTGGCTCGCCCTCTCCTTTTTCGGCTTCGACATGGTGATACATTTCGTCCTTGGCTTTGGCCTCAACGAGGCTTACATCATGTCGCCTCACTGGTTGTTTATCCTCACCACTGCCATGGCATACCTGTTGCTCAGCAAGCCTCAACGGTGGTTGCGCGGCATAGTGGCAGTCACGGCCCTATACCTCATTATATATAATGGCTGGCTATATATCAGTTATCTGACATAGCGAGTGAAAAACTATTTGAACGAAACATGAAAGAAAACAGGACATACAACACCGGCGAGACAGAAGAAGACCTCCGCCGCAAATACAACCCTGACGGCTCGGCGCGCCGACGCGCCCAACTCCGCCTCCTCGACATGGCCGTCTACCTGCAAGAGACTGCAAAGAAGATTGGCGTGGCGTGCCGTCTGGACGGCGGCAACATTCTCGGGGCCTTGCGCCATGGAGGTTTCATACCATGGGACGACGACATCGACTTCGTGGTGGACCGCAAGGATTTCAAACGACTGTGCGACTATCTCAAGTCGCACCCACATCCACAATATGTGCTTCAAGACAACGATACCGACAAGGGCTTTTACAAGGAGTGGGCTGTGCTGCGCGACTTGAAGAGCCGCGAGGTGAGCCACGACGACGCGGCAAGCAAAGACCGCCGCACTGCCGAGGCGTTGACATTCCAAGGGCTGCACATCGACATCTTCCCCTACGAGAGCCACATGATTCCCTGGCTACAACGCTTGGCTGCAAAACTGTCGGTAAACGTGAACCTAAGATTCGCTGGCGTGCATCCGCGCATGGCACAGGCCGGCTACGACACGCTGCATTATCTCGTGTTCCCCGTCTTTCGCGCCATAGGGCACTTGTTTGGCAACAAACGTTGCTATATGCACAGTTACGGGGCATGGTTTTATGAGCATTTCGACAGGGACGTGCTCATTCCCCACCGCGACATCACGTTTGAGGGCAAGACCTTTGAAGGCCCTGCCGACCCCGTGAAGCTCTGCACCATAATATATGGCAACTACATGGACTTGCCGCCAGTGAACAAACGCGACCGCCACAAGGTGGAGACCGTGGTGGAAGACTGAGCTGTCTTAAATCTTGGATTGCCGGGCGGCCTCTTCTATCGTTGCCCGCATCTTCTCCTCCATCGTGCCCACGATGTGCCAGCCAAGGCCACGCAAACGGGAAGTGTCGAACACGGCCTTGGTGATTGGCGTGCCGCCAGATGCAAGAGCGTCGGGCGGAAGCTTCATGCGCACTCTTCTGCCTCCAATGGCGGCAATCATGAGAGCGAGCTCGCGTATGGTCTTGTTTGACGACTCGTCGGCAATGTTGTAAGCCTTCCCAGACTCCCCCTTTAGAAGAACATAAAGCAAGGCTGAAACGCAGTCGGCCACATAGCACCACGACCGGAACTTCTTGCCGTCGCTCTTCATCACTATGTCCTCGCCCCCAAGGACATTGCGTATGAACTCGGCATAGACGCGCTTGTCGCCCTCGGTGAAACCAGGCCCATAGACATGGGAAGGGCGCGCCACGCTCACATCCAAGCCGTACTCGTGGGCGTAAGCCACGCAAAGCGTCTCAGCCGCGCGCTTTGACGACGGGTAACAAGACCGCACGCTCATGGGGTCCACATATCCGCTATAATCCTCGGCGAAAGCCCTGCCATCGCCTTCCCCATAGACCTCACCGGAAGAGACATACACAAATTTCTCCATGCCATGCCGCCTGCCGTGGTCAAGAAGATGATCCACGCCAAGGATGTTGGCGCGAATGATGCCCACGGGGTCTGAGATATAAAGTTGGGGCGAGGCACCGCTGGCAGCGTCGATAACGAAATGGAAGTCCACCGTTTCATCCCACGGCAACGTGACATCGTGCTTGATGAAATGGAAATGGGGGTCGGACCACCAACAAGAGAAACGCCTACGGGCACGCACCTCGTTGCGTCCGCAAGCGTAAACGTCAAAATCCAAAGGGCGGCAACGCATGAGCACGTCGACGACAGCGCCCCCTATCAAGCCCGTCGCGCCCACCACCAAGACATTCTTGCCACTCAGCCTTTGCCAAGGAAGTGGCGACGCGGCGACCGCCAACAAGTCTTCTTGATATTTGCTATTCATTTTCTTTCTCCCATCAATTTGTTATCGCCCAGCGTGATTCATTTTTTAATCCACGACTCCGCCTCGGTGTGAATCAAAGCCTTGAAAAGCTCTATGTCCTCGGTCTGCGTCAGTTTGAGCCCGTTTTTCTCAGAGCCCATGACCAGCCGCTGATTCTCCACGCCAAGAGCCGACATGAGCGTGCACGAAGCCACCGTGTTCTCAATGCCTTTATCCTCTGCCTCCTGATGGGCTTTCAGCAAGTCGCCAAGATGATAGGTGTGAGGGGTTTGCGTGCGGATGAGCCGCTCACGAGGTATGGAGATGTTTCTCACGCAGTCGTCTACCTTTTCCATGATTGCCTCCTTGCAAACGAGGCCCGTGACGGCATAACCGTATTTGCGGCATTTCTCTATATTCTCGGTGATGATGCGCTCGCTCACCAAAGGACGCACGCCATCGTGCACGAGTATGATGTCATCGTCGGGGCGACCCGCGGCGCGCAGTCCCTCCAAGCCGTTGCGTATGGAATGCTGGTTGCTGTCGCCACCCTCGAAAATCCACTTCAACTTGGTGATGTTAAACTGGTTGGCATAAGCCTGGAGAGCGACCTCCCACCCTTTCAGGCAGACCACGGCCATGGCATCCACCAGTGGATGCCGCTGAAAAGCCTGCATGGTGTAGATGATCACGGGGATATTGTCAATGGTCATAAACTGTTTGGGGATGTCCTGCCCCATCCTGTTGCCGACACCGCCGGCGGTAAGCAATGCTATGTTCATTGGTCTTGGTAAAATTTCTTGTTGTTGTAAGCGAATATCAAGGGATAAAAGAAGCCACGCACCTTCCCCATGAATCCATGGGCACCGCCATTCCAATAAATCGTGGCACGATGACGGCAACACAAGCCGCACAATCTCAACAACGCGCCCAAGCCCGACCGTAGCATCAACCCACTCATGCGATGGGCCAAAGGCTGCGAAGAGCCTGACGTGCCATTAAGAACCAGGGAGTAGAAATATTGCCACTCCGGACGAGATTGCATCAACCGATACTCACGCATTCCTTGAACGTAAGGCACGTAAGCCGGCACGCGCTTCTCCTGCCTCAGCTCCTTGGCAATGGCCGATTCCGGATTGCAACGATGGAGGTTCAACGCCTCATCGAGGCGTACGATGCCATGGTTCAACTGTGCATAGACGGCAAGTCCCCAATCGTAGTGCATGAATGGCACATGGGCGGACAACGTCCAAAACTCACGCGTGCGGGCGAAATCTCCTCGCAAGAGCATGGTGTGACCCGCGAATCCCGCGAAGAGGAGAGCCTCAAGGCGATATTGCTGACTGACGAGGGTGGCATGGTCACGATCAGCCCCACGGTCATAAGAAGAGAAACAAATGTCGTTGTCGCCTATGGCCTCCACCTGGCGGCTTATCTTCTCCGGGTACCACACGTCGTCCTGGTCGGAGAAAGCCACGAAATGACCCGTCGACCTCATCGTCGCCGCCTCGAAGTTGGCATCCAGCCCCAGGTTGCGGTCATTGACGACAACCTGGATGAAAGGATAGCGAGAAGCGTATTCCCTGCATATCTCCACCGTTTGGTCGGTGGAGCCATCATCCTCTATTATGAGTTCGTGGATGGGATATGTCTGGGCGACAATGGAGTCTAACTGCTGTCGGACATACCTTTCACCATTGAAGGTGCACATCACCACCGACACCGTCTTGTTGGGAATCATCTGTGTTTGTTTTTCGGCAAAGATACAAGAAAAAGCGCAATGCGACAAGCTTTCGACAAGGAATAGGAAAAAAAATAGTAATTTTGCACGCCCCCCACATATATATAAGAAAGTAGGTAAGTAATAATGAAGAAACTGAAGAATCCTTTTCATATCTTCGCCATTCGCAAGGATGAACGCTGGATGGCCATTGTCTCGGTGTGCGTACTGGCACTGATGAACGCCATGCTGATTTACAACCACTGGCCTAAATTCCTTTTGGCAAGGTGGGGAAAGATTGGCGGCTGGAGCCTGTTCAACAACCAGCTCCACTTCTCCGGCTATGACCCGTACGCCTACATGACGCTGACAAAGTTCAACGTCTACTACAACCTTGAGCGCCATCCGGTGTTGACACTCTTCCTGTACCCTTTCTCCGTGCTCAACCGCTGGATAATGGAGACATGGGATGTCAACGCCTCGATGTTTATCATGGCTACGCTCGTCATCATCGCCTCGCTCTACGCCATAATCTTCATGTACAGGATTCAGCACGAGCTCATGGGCATGAGGAGGAGCGACAGCATCTGGCTCACGGCACTGCTGTTCTCCTTCGCCTCCATCATGACATCGGCAATGTCGCCCGACCACTTCATCTTCTCGTTCTCCGTCCTCGTGTTCACGCTCTACGTCTTCGGCAGATACATACGCCAAGGTAAAGCCATCGCATGGTATAAGCCTGCCATACTGTATTATCTCACCACGGGAATCACATTGACCAACGGAGCCAAGACCTTGCTCGGAGCGTTGTTCGTTGACAAGCGGAAAGCCTTTTCATGGAAAAACATATTGTTGGGTTTCCTCCTTCCCACTGCCCTGCTTTACGGAACCTACTGGATACAAAGCCAGACCATCGTGGCACAAAGGGACAACAACGCGGAGGTAATGAAGCGTAAATTGGCCATAAAAGACCCCGCGAAATTCAGGGAAGACTCGCTGCGCGACGTGAGAAACTCCATTGAGATGACGAAAATCAACGGCAAGTCGATCAGCGACAAGCCTTTCCTGCGCTGGATCAATGCCGACGCCTCACGTGTCAACGGCATAGTGGACGGGCTCTTCGGCGAGTCGATACAGCTCCATCGCGACTACCTGCTCGGCGACGTGTTCTTAGGTCGGCCTACGGAAGTGACCTACTCATCGTGGGTCAACTACGCGATAGAGGCGGTCATCGTAATACTGTTCTTTGGCGGCATCATCTGCGGCTACAAGGACGGCATATTGCAGATGCTGCTGTCGTGGTTTGCCATAGACCTGATAATACACGTCGTCCTCGGCTTCGGACTGAACGAGGTCGCCATCAACGGCGGGCACTGGATGTTCATCATACCCGTGGCATTGGCTTGCCTGCTAAGAAAACTTCATGGGCGGCAAGCCGAATACACAAGGTACCTCATCCGGATGCTTACCGTATATTTCTGGGGATACAATGGATACTTGATAGCGTGGTACATGCTATAAGAATCCGACCTTTTCACTACCTTTTTCAAGTCGTCTTGGTGGCGCGTCGGCTTTACGCTTGAATCGCGTCGGCTTTACGCTTAAATGGCGTCGGCTTTACGCTTGAATCGCGTCGCGATTCAAGCGTAAAGCCGATGCCATTTCATATGGGTGACTTAAAGTCCTTATTTTCAGCGACTTTACTTTATTCGCTTCTTCAACATTCCGCCTTGTCTGAGGATTTCGCCTTGGGCACGACAGCGGTCGAGCATTCGACCGTATTCGTCATCCGAGATGGCGGATATGCGGTCGGGCAGCTCTTTCAGGCTGGACACGGCAATGCCCAAGCCCTCGCGCGTGACAAACTCAGCCTCGGCACTCTCCTTCCACACGATGACGGGGATGCCCATGGCGAGGTATAGCGACAACTTGTGAGAGGCTATGAGGCGGAGGTAATCGCCAAGCTCGCCCTCGCACGTGTCTATTGACGTGCCGTCCCACACGAGGCCCCAGCCCCCTTCGACAGTAGCCGTGTGGTTGCTCTCGAAGACCCCAAGGTAACGCACGTTGCCC
>DAIOUH010000079.1:8645-11766 GCA_036751585.1 Prevotella sp.
CTTATTCGCCAACCTGAACACGCGGAGGTCGGGCGTGAGGTCACGGCCATTGCGCACGGTCTGTATGTCGTGAACCAGGATGGTGACCTTGTTGCCAAGAAGACGTTGCAACCGAAGCACCCAAGGGAATATGACCTTGCTTGACACTGGATACTGCACGACATACTCAGAGCCCAACGGGTGACGGAAAATCATGGCGACGTTTTTCAGCAAACCCATGAGGTTGGAAAGGAACGGCACGGGATAGCGCTTGCAGAGAATGACCTCCACATCATAGCCACAATCCGACAGCGTGCGGTTCACGTCATCACGCGCCTTGCCCAAGGCGCAGACCTTGGAATAGGCCTTAAACTGTATTGTCTGGTTTACAACGACTTTTTTAGCTTTCATGTTGCAAATGTACTACTATATTTTGTTCCTTCAAAGGAAATATCGTACTTTTGCAATGATTTCACAGTGTAGCAATGAGCATTTGGCAAACCATCAGCACGACCCTCGTCCACATAAACCGCAAAGAGGACTTGACACGTTGGGAGCGACCCTACACGGGCGACCTGCCGATATACGGCGTCTACCACGTGTTCTGCGCGGATGGTTGGGAGGAGCTCATGCCCTTGCAGATTGAGCGGCTGAAGAAGAGCGGACTTGCGGCGCGAACCAAGACATTGTTCATCAGTTGCATATATCGGCACACGGAAGACATCGAGAAGATGAAGAAGATGCTCGACGGCATACATTATGAAATAGCCGCTTGCACCTCCGACGCCCACAAGTTTGAATACCCTGCCCTGGATGCCGCATACAAGAAAGCGCAAGAGGAAGACTGCCTCATCTATTATTTCCACACAAAGGGAGTTTCCTACCACGGGCCGCAAAAGAGCGACCGCCATTGGCTCTATTTCAAGAAAAAGGTGGAAGCCTGGCGGGAAGTGATGGAATATTTCAACATGGACAAGTGGACTGTCGCCGCCAACGTGCTGTCCGCGGGTTATGACACTTACGGCTGTCTGCGCTATCCACCCAAGCCTGCCGTCTTCACCATGTACGCCGGCAACTTCTGGTGGGCAAGGGCTACCTACATACGCACGCTAAGGCCACTGACACCGGAAGAGCGCAAGGACAGGATGCTGGCAGAGACGTGGATTTTCACGGGCAAGCACCACGACTTCAGTGCCTTCGACACCCTTGCCATGCTCTATCGCACATACCTACCGCCAGGGATGTATGAGGACGACAAGAAACTGACACTGTGGCAACGCTTAGCTTTCGTGTGGGAGTTCAACTTCTCCAAACTGCGCAAAAAAGTGTTCCACTACAACTTCATCAAACGCAACAACGCAATTTACCAAAGGTTTTCATGAGCTCACTGAAAGAAAAAACAGCCTCCGGGCTTTTCTGGGCAGCCATGAACAATGGCAGCATGCAGATTCTGAACGCCATAATCGGCGTTTTCCTGGCTCGACTGCTTAGTCCTGCCGACTACGGCTTGGTGGGCATGGTCGCCATCTTCACCGCCATAGCCAGTTGCTTGCAGGACAGTGGGTTCACCTCGGCCCTCATCAACCTCAAGGCACCTAAGCACCGAGACTACAACTCGGTGTTTTGGTTCTCCACCATCATGGGCACGAGCCTTTACGTCGTCCTGTTTTTCTGCGCTCCACTGATAGCGAGGTTTTATCATCAGGAAAACTTGACGTTGCTGTGTCGAGTCATCTTCGTCTGCATTCCCCTCTCGGCCTTGGGCATCGTGCCACAGGCATACCTTACGAAGAACCTCATTGTCAAGCCCATAGCCTTGCAGCGCATCGTGGTGCTCACCATCAGCGGAGCCGTCGGCATAGCCTTGGCTTTCAAGGGCATGGGTTATTGGGCTCTCGTGGCACAACAGCTTATATATACCGGCATGCAAAACATCGGCAAGTATTTTCTCATGCCTTTCCGTCCTACCTTTGACATAGACTTCACGCCCGTGAAGCGCATGTTCGGCTTCAGCAGCAAGATTCTCATCACCAACATCATATCGCAGTTGAGCCAGAACATCCTCACCGTAATCTTCGGAAGGATATTCCCCGTGAAGACCGTGGGCAACTTCACGCAAGGCTGGAAATGGAACAACATGGCGTCGGGGTTGGTCTCAGGCATGCTGGCGCAAGTGGCGCAGCCGGTGTTCGCCTCGACACAGACAGAAGAGAACCGCCAACTGCACATCCTCCGCAAGATGACACGATTCACGGCGTTTCTCATCTTCCCCGCGATGTTTGGCTTGGCCATTATCGCCCCGGAGTTTATAGTGTTGCTCATCTCCGACAAATGGATTGAGAGCGTCACCATACTCCAAATTCTGTGCGTCAGCGGAGCGTTCATCCCTGTCTATCTCCCCATGCAACAGCTCATCGTCAGCAAGGGCCGGTCGGACATTTTCATGTGGGTGAACATAGCGCAGATAGTGCTGCAAATAGCGGTGATTCTCGTCTTCGCGCGCCAAGGCATCATAGCCATGGTCACGGCATATTCCGCTTTCATCGCCGTGTGGACCGTGGCGTGGCAGTATTTCACGCGAAAGATAGTAGACTATGGCTTCTTCCAGTTGCTCAAGGACCTGCTGCCTTTCATGCTCGCGGCGTTGGCGGCGTGCGCCATCGCCTACGGCGTGGCATCGCTCTTTCATGGTCTGCTGCTCCGCATGGTCGTGAAAGTCATCATCGCCACCCTGCTCTATGTCGCCGCCATGAAGGTTTCCGGCGCACAGGTGATGAAGGAATGCCTCAACTACCTGAGGCACAAGAAAGGGTGAAAGGAAACACGGGGTTGACACGTGGCACAACCTGCAAGAGACTGTTGAAGAATCGGTAGCCTTGGGGTACAATAATGCAGGGTGCGGCCCCCTGTGGCCGTCCGCAACCCGAATGGATTATCAACTGAGGTTGCGGACGGGCACAAGACCCGCCCCTGCTTTAGACACCGAGTCAGAACTCTCGTATTAGCACCTTGGACTGCGGTTCGTGATTTAGCTTCTTTATACCCTCAGCGTGCGCATGGCGTTGAGCACGCATAGCACCATGACGCCAACATCGCCAAAGACTGCCAAAGGCATGGCAAGACTGCCGAGCACGCCCGTGGC
>DAIOUH010000080.1:0-11710 GCA_036751585.1 Prevotella sp.
ATATGCGCAAGCCCCACATCAAGGCCGTGGAGATGACGAACATGAGAAACACCTGCCGCCCTTCGAGTGGCACGAGCGGAAGGTGAAACGCGTATACCGCGTAGTGGAACGCCTCAGCCAGCATGCAGCTGAGAGCTTGGGCGTAGCAGATGCGCCGAAGGTCATCTACGGAAGAATAGCGGATGATGCCGCTGTATGTGTGGAACGCGCGGAAACCCACCAGGAAGAAAAGAAGATAAACGCCAATGGTTTTCGACAGCGGGAGAATGTTGCCCAACGTGACGGCTCCTCGGTAGTAGAACCAAAAGACGAGGATGCCAGACAGATAGCCTATTATCAAGTCCGCTATGAGAATGCACCAATAGGGGAGGGCATTGCGCGTGAGGTACCATTTGGGCAAATTGTATCTTATTTTCATCATTTAAGTGTTTTATTAGGGGCAAAAGCGCCATTAGCGAAATATTTATGCACAAAATTACAATTTCTTTCTGAGAATCATCTATTTAACAGATTATTTTGTCTTGTTAATGTTTAAAAATATTATCCGAGCCGTCGTCTTATAGACAAATGGCGTGTTTTTCAACCATTTGGCGATAAATCAGCGGCTCGGAATCGTCATGTGCTATTGTTACTTGAAGCTCTCCACGGCGGCCTTCAGCTGCTCGTCGTTTCCTGTCTCATAGTCTTTAGGCGTGTTGTATACCTCGATGTCGGGCTTGAGCTCCTTGTTCTCAAAGTAGGTGCCGTCCATTGCCTGGTTGCCCACTTGTGGTATTCCAAAGACCATGCCGTTCATCATTGTCTCCCACCATACAGCCGTCATGGTGCCAGCCACGGGCGTTCCCACGAGCTTGCCGATGCCCAACGTCTTGTAGACGGCAGGGAATCCGTGCCCATTGCTGTAGTCGTCCTCGCAAATCATCACGCACGAAGGCTTCACCCATTTGTTCCATGGGTCGTAGCCGATGTACTTGCCATGTGCGATGAACTTGGTGTATTGCTTGCCCGAGAGCAGGGTGCAGAGGTCGTCGTGCAGCCATCCGCCACCATTGTGTCGCTCGTCCACGATCACGGCTTTTTTCATGCGCATGGAGTCGGAGAGCAGCTGGCTGAACACCGTGCGGAAGCTCTCGCTGTCCATCGCCTTGACGTGAACGTAGCCAATGGTGCCGTGCGACAGCGAGTCGACTATCTCACGGTTGCGGTCCACCCAGCGGCGGTAGAGCAGGTCGGACTGCGCCGAGCGGCTGATGGCCCTGACCACTACGTCAAAGTGCTTCTTCTTGGATGGGTCATACACGCTGACGCGTGTCATCTTGCCAGCCTTGCCGTCGAGCAGTGACGTGTAGTCGGAGTCTTTCAGTATCTTTTGCCCGTCGATGGCCTCGATGATGCATCCTTTTCTCACGCCCGTGTTGCGCACGGCGAAGGGTCCGCGGTTGATGACCTCTTCCACCTTGAGACCGTCGCCTTTATAGTCGTTGTCGAAGAAGAGACCCAAGGCTGCCGTCTTGAGCGGAGCGCCTGATGGATAATAGCGTGCGCCGGTGTGTGAGCCATTGAGCTCGCCGAGCATCTCGGAGAGCATGTCGCGGAAGTCGTAGTTGTTGTTTATGTATGGCAGGAACTTGGCGTAGGTCTTCTTGTAGCCGTCCCAGTCCACGCCGTGGAGCTTTGGGTCATAGAACTTGTCTTTCACTTGCTGCCACACGTGGTTGAAGATGTAGGCGCGCTCCTCGTAAGGGCGATAGTTGAAGTTGGCCTCGAAGTCGATGCTCTTCTGCGAGTTCTTGGCGAGGTCGATTTGCTTTATGCCGTTGTTGTAGACGTAGAGGTTCTTGAAGTCCTTGTCGGCTTCCAGGCCGAATCCCACGTTCTTCATCACTATCTCGGTCTTGTTCTCCACCAAGTCGTGCTTCCACAGGTCGTAGCCGCCCTCGAAGCGCGCTTGATAATACAAGGTGTCGCCGCCGGGCGAGAGGATGGCATCTGCCATGTGCGAGGAGTTGACCGTGAGACGAATCACGCGGTCGCGACAGTTGGCAAGGTCAAACTTCAGGGCCTTCACCTCGTCTTTCTTCTTGTCGGATTGCGATTTCTTGCCAAAGCTTATGAGTGGCTTTTTCTTCTTCGTGGTGTCGGCTTTCTCCTTCTTGTGAGCCTCATCGTAGAGCGCGCGCTCTTCCTTGCCCATGCGGAAACGCTCGTAGGCGTCGAGGTCGAAGAACATGATGTAGGCATCGTCTTCGGCACCCCAGCTGCCGTGGCTGCGATAGCCGGCGCGATCGCTCATGAAGAGCATTGCCTTGCCGCCGAGCACCCATTGACCGTTGCTGTCGTTGTAGCCGCTGTTGGTGAGGTTCGTTATCTTCTGGCTGCCGTCGGCAGGCACGAGGGCAATGTCGCTGTTGTTCCAGCCGCCATTGCCGATATAGTTTGATAGCAGCCACTTGCTGTCGGGGCTCCACTTGAACCACAGGTCACCGTCAGAGTAGCTGTATTGGTACTTGCCGTCCATGAGTTGCCTCACGGCTTTCGTCTTCACGTCCACCGCCTTCAGCGCGCCACGGTCCTCGATGTAAGCCACGCTCTTTCCGTCGGGGCTGTAAGCCGGCTGCATGTCGACCAAGGATGACTTCACGAGTTGCTCTTCCTTGAGCTGGGTGGCATAGGTGAACTGCTTCTCGTCCTTGTTCACTATGCTTGTCTGGTAGATTTGCCAGAGCCCGCCACGCTCCGAGGCGTAGACAAGGCTGCGGCCATCGGGCGAGAAGTTTACGTTGCGCTCCTGCTCAGGCGTGTCGGTTATTCGTTTTGTAGTGGTGTAGTCGATTGACGTGACGTATACGTCGCCATGAACCACGAAGGCAATCTCCTTGCCCGTTGGCGACACCGTGAACTCAGTGGCGCCACTTCTCAGCACTTGCCGCTGGAGCTTGTCGCTGCCGTCGTCGGCAACCGTCGAGAGGCTGAGCCTCACGGGTTGGCTGCCCTCCTTGAGTGTGTAGATGGCACCGTCGTAGGCGTAGCACAGCGTGCCGTCAGCGGCGCGCGTGAGATAGCGCACGGGGTTGCCCTTGTAGTGAGTGAGCTGCGTCTTGGCTGTCTCGCCAATGTGACGCTTGTACACGTTGAAAGTGCCGTCTTCCTCGCTCAGATAATAATATGTGTTGGCATCACCGCCCCATACTGGCGTGCGGTCCTCGCCGGCGAAGTCGGTCAGCTTGGTGTAGTTACCGCCCTTGTAGAGCCAGATGTCGCGGCATATTGGCGACTGGTGGTGCTTGCGGAATGGATCCTCATAACCTTTCTTGTCGTGGTAGAGCATGGCGCCGTCCTTGCCCACGCTTATGTCTTCCATGGGTATGTCGGAGAAGAGGCGCATGCGCCCACCGTTGGCGTTGACCTCGTAGACTTGCGGAAAGTCGGCAAACACTATGCTCGTGGCCTTGGGCATGATGGAGGCTTTCAGCAGGATGGTGCTGTCGTTGCGCCATGCCATGGGATATTCGTCGCCGCTGTCGGTGGTCACCCTTCGTGGCACGCCGCCGTCCTTGCCTACCACGTAGACATCCATGCTGCCCTCGCGACTTGAGGCAAAGGCTATCTGTCTTGAGTCTGGGCTCCACACGGGGTAGGCGTCATAAGCCGGATTCGTGGTTATTTGCCGTGCCTGTCCGCCATTGGAAGGCACTGTCCAGATGTCGCCCTTGTATGAGAACGCCACCGTCTTGCCATCGGGCGAGATGGCAGGAAAGCGCATCCACAAGGGATTGGTTTGCGCCATTGCCGACACCGCTGCGAGTGGGGCGACTAACGCCAAGAGAATCTTTTTCATTCAGAATAATGTGTTATAGTACTATTCAAATTTACGCTTTTTGCAAAAATACTACAATTATTCAAAAAACGTGTGGTTTTCGTGGAGAAGTTTAACAAAAGTGCTCATTTTCGTGTCAAAATCATAACGAGGTTGTAAATGATTATTGCCAGAATTTAACACTTCCATGCGGCTTGTTTTAGAGGTCGAAAGGAGGTCGAAAATGCCATGGCAGACACTTGAAGGCGTGTCCATTCGTTTTCAAAGATGCCATTCAGGTGCGATTACACCGTGATGGCACGTCGATTCAAGCGTCAAGCCGTTGCGTTTTCGGTGAAATGTCACTGCGATCACGCCGTAGAGATGACGCGATTCAAGCGTAAAGGCAATGAAGATTCCATCCTCCTTTGTAGTCTATTAAGGGAATATCGTATAAACGTCAGCTAATCAATGAGTTGCGATTTGCCATGATAATGGCGATGATTTGAACGACAAGCAATCATTTTTCAAACGAGCGAATCTCAGTATGCCTTTTGTCCTGTTTTTTCCAAAGTTTTATGGATTTCCCCTGAAAAAGTTGCCTGTTAGTGAAAAAACAATTACCTTAGCGTCATGAACGCATGCAAATAAACTAAAAACATAATTACCAAGGCAAGATGATGAAAAGGCATTTTTCACGACATATCAAGACAATATCTGCGGCTCTTCTCTGCGCGCTGTTGCCAAGTGCGGCATTGGCCGATGACGTGTCCGCCGACTTGGATAAAAATGTAGCCCATCCGTTGGGACAGTACGCGGAACTGACCGACTCAAAGCCACACGACACCGACGCTGCCTGGGCTAAACTGAAGTCGACGACCCACGTCAGCTGGGCTTATATAGACACCCGCTACCGCCGCAACGACATTCCTAAGATAAGAACGCAAGGCGTGTGGAGCGGAAAGGCATGGCGTGGCGAACGCGTCAACGGCCAGGCCCTCTTGTGGACAAACAAGGAATTGGCCGATGTTGAGGTCACGGCGACGGAATTGCGCTCTGGAAAGAACATCATACCTGCCAAGGCCGTGCGCGCCAATTTCGTGCGCTACGTGATGACCGACGAACTCAACAAGGACGGTGGCGGCTGCGGCTATCGCAACCCTGCCGACTTCGACTCGTCTGTCGTTGCCGATGTGCTCGACATCAACAAGTCGCTGCCCGTAGCGCGCAACACCACCCAGCCAATATGGATGAGCATCTGGGTGCCACAAGATGCCAAGCCGGGCAAATACACTGGAAAGATAACGATAAAGGGCAAGGGCATGGAAGCACAGACTCTGCAAGTGAACTTGCAAGTGCTGAACCGAACTTTGCCCGAACCACAGAAATGGTCGATGAACCTTGACCTCTGGCAAAACCCTTATGCCGTGGCACGCTACTATGACGTGCCACTCTGGAGCAAGGAACACTTCGATGCCATGCGACCGATAATGAAGATGCTTGCCGACGCGGGACAATATGCCATAACGACAAGCATAATGTACAAGCCTTGGAACGGGCAGACCGAGGATCACTACGACTCGATGGTGACTCGCATAAAACATCTTGATGGTTCGTGGAGCTACGACTATGCCGTGTTCGACAAGTATGTGGACTTCATGATGAACGACGTTGGCATAAACCGACTCATATCATGCTACACGATGATACCATGGGACCTGAGTTTCGATTACTATGACGAGGCGACAAACCGCGTGCGGTTTATCAAGGCCAAGCCTGGCGACGCGGCATACGCTGAATATTGGGGCAACTTCCTAAAAGACTTCTCACGCCACCTGCGCCAGAAAGGGTGGTTCGAAAAGACTTGCATTGCCATGGACGAGCGACCAATGGACGCCATGCGGGCGGCAATAAAGGTGATAAAGGACGCCGACCCGGAATTCAAGATTTCACTTGCCGGAGTCTACCACGAGGAGATAGAGCGTGACCTCTACTATTATTGTCTCGCCTATGGCCATCAATTCCCCAAGGACGTGCTGGCTCGCCGCCGCGCCGAGGGCAAGATAAGCACCTTTTACACCTGCTGCACGGAGGGATTCCCCAACACGTTCACGTTTTCAGCACCTGCCGAAGCCACATGGATGGCCCTGCACGCCGTAGGAGGCGACTACGACGGCTACCTGCGCTGGTCGTACAACAGTTGGACACGCGACCCGCTGCGCGACTCGCGCTTCCGCACGTGGGCCGCCGGCGACTGCTATTGCGTCTACCCTGGCCCACGATCGAGCATACGCTTCGAACGACTGATAGAGGGGTTGCAGGACACGGAGAAGATCATACAGCTGCGCCGCGAATACAAGCGCAAGGGACAGAAGGCGAAACTGGAGCGGCTGAACAAGCTCGTGGGACAATTCACGCCTGAAAAGACACCAGCGAGCAAGGCGGCAAAGGCAGCCGAGATGGTAGAAGAACTTGAAAAGCTGCTAAACGAATAGGGGGCTTTTGCCTATATAGCGGCAGGTATTCGGACATAGGCTATCCGAATACCTGTTGCCATAATGTTTTATTGCTGACGATGATAGTCGCTTACCAATGATATATTAAATGCTGCTTGAACTCTTCCAAACCATAAGTCACCAATCCCTTTCCGGGGTCAGCGATATAATAGAACCAAAGTATGGTGTAGAGATTATAGGTGGCAGTCACGTGACATGAACGCCGTGAGGTCTGCCTTGATGCGCTTGTATGGCTCGGAGGAGGTGAAGGCGGTGTTCTTTTTCAGCATGGGTATGACCGTCTCCACGGAGTTGTTGTAGCATGAGAGCTCGTTGCGCCTCTGCGTGCCGTGCACGCTCTGACGTGCGATCTCCGCTTGGCGTTGCCTTATGAGCTTGTCGCACACGCGATTCATCATCGGCACCACCACCTTGTCGAAGAGATGATGGCCCTGGATATAGAGATAGGTGGTCTCCGGTGTCACGCCGAGACTTCGCAGGTCGTCCTCAAGGCGGTGGTAGCTCTCCGCGGCATTGGGGTGTGCTTTCCTCAGTTGCAGGCAGCGGCGCTCCACTTTGCTCCTTACAAGGGAGATGATGCGCTGGGCGTCGTCCATGTTGAAGTTGGTGGTCTCTATGACGCGAAGAAAGTCGGTCATGGTGAACTCGCCGTAATGACTGGTGCGGTAATACCAGATGTTCCAGACGAATAGGGGATAGATGGCGCGCGAGAAGTCTTCGAGATAGCGTTGCAAGTCGAAGATGTTGCGGTCGTTGAGCGTCACCGCCACGCACACGTCGTGGAGCGAAGGCGCGTAGCACTGGAGGTTCTCTATGGCGTAGGCATAGGTGTGGAAGATGAATGGACTATTGAGAATCTTCCTTGAAGTCTCCGTTGCTCCTTGCACGAGATAGTCGTAGTCGGCATCCACGCAAGCTATGAGCCACTGGCCTGTCTTGTCGCGCAGCGCGCTCATCAGTGCCGCCTTCTTGCCACGCTCCAAGGTGTTCTCGCGAGTGGGCAGCATGATCTCGAAATAAATCTTGTCGGTCTCAAACTGGCTCAATATGCTCCTCCAGAAAAACACGTCGTCGTAGCTCTCCACATAGGCCACGATTTTCCTTCTCTGCTGGCGCGAGTTGAGACAGTTGGCCGCCTGCAGATAAGAAGAGGTGAGGTTGTCCTGGAGTCGTTTCATGGTGTTCAGATTGTGATGTCGGACACCTCAGTCACCTTGTCCATCCATCCGTTCATGATGACGGCTGGCGAGTGGGTGGTGAGGATTATCTGCACGTTGGGGTTCAGGTCGATGATGAGATCGATGAGCTTCTTCTGCCATTCGATGTGGAGGCTCACCTCCGGCTCGTCCATGAAGAGCACGTAGGGCTTTTGGTCTTCCACGAGCACGGTGAGCAGTATGGCGAGAATCTGCTTCTCGCCGCTCGACAACTGGTAGGGCACAAGCGTCTCGCCCATCTGCGAGAAACTTATCTCGTTGTCGGTGCGCACTATCTTCTTGCCCGTGTCGGCGAAGAGCAAGTCGATGATGTCTTGGAACTTCTTTTTGGGCTCAGCCAGTTTCTGAGCCTCCTCGCCTGCCGTTGCGCCACCTTTTTGCAGCACTTCGATCATGCGGTTGCCGATGTTGACCTGGTAGTCGAGATACTTGCGCTGGAGCTTGTAGAGTTGCCAGTCGAGCTCTGTGGCAAGCGAGATGTTCATTTGCGACACCACCTCGGCATTGATGAGCGGGCGGTCAAACGACCTGATGATGTCGTAGCGAATCCAGTTGGCGTCCTCGGGGCTCACCTTCAGGTGCACGCCCTTGAGCAAGTGGGAATGAAACTCGCCACCGGCGGACAGTCCTTTCACCACCTTGTTGATAATGGTCGACTTGCCCACGCCGTTGACACCGCTGAGGATGTTGACGCGGCGGTCGAGGTTCCAAAGTATGTGCTTGCGACCGCTCCAAAGAGCGTCGATCTCTATCTGGGTGATATAGTCAGCATATTTTTGCATGGCTGCAACGTTGTTGTTTCTATGCACAAAAATAGCAAAAAAATCAATCGCGTGCTTATTTTCTTATGATAATTCGTTGGCTTTACAACGTTTTTTATGAATTGATGGGGTTTCAGTGCAGGTTTGCGAGGGTGTTTTTCAAATGTTTTGCAGGGGCGGGCCCTGTGCCCGTCCGCAACCAATGTGGACGCATCTACAAATTTAATACAATGCGTTGTGCCGTTCGGGTTGCGGACGGGCACAGGGCCCGCCCCT
The DNA here is from genome assembly GCA_036751585.1 of Prevotella sp. Lineage (GTDB taxonomy): Bacteria > Bacteroidota > Bacteroidia > Bacteroidales > Bacteroidaceae > Prevotella. The sequence continues at coordinate 8,567 of DAIOUH010000080.1, forward strand.
GCATGGCGGTTGTGTGTAATCGCCGTCAAATCTTTTGAATACGTGTTAATATAAGGATAAAAATTGGTAACTTTGCAAGTTCAGAGCGAGATTATAAAAAACGAAGATAAAATATTAAACAGAAACACTGTAAAAGCATGAATTTTAACATCAAAGGAATGTTGGCGAAATCGGCACGTGCCGTGCTCGCCTTAGTCCTCTTCGCTTGCGGCACGCAAGCTGTTGAGGCCCAGGATAACACCAAGTCTTTCAGCGTCTGCGCCTTGAACGTGGACGGACTGCCAAACAAGATTCTCGGTATCGACATAAACCCCGACGGCAAGGGAGCCGATGGTGCTGCCGCCATAGGAAAATATCTGCGCCAGAGCGGAGTGAACGTCATGGCCCTGAGCGAAGACTTCAACTATCACAGCCATCTTGTTGACGCTCTCGGTGACGGGTATCACATCGGCACTTATCGTGGCGGAATCAGCGCTGATAAATACAAACTAAACGTGAGCTTCGACACTGACGGGCTGGAGTTTATCGTCAAGTCGCCGCTTACATTCGCGGATGAGTCATGGACGGCATGGAAACAGACATATGGCAAGTTCTCGAATGGCTCCGACGAGCTGATAAACAAGGGCTACCGCTTTTATACCGTGGACTTCGGTGGTGGCGTGCTTGTGGACTTCTACACCATGCACATGGATGCCGAGACGGATCCTAAGGACAACGCGGCGCGAGCTTCTCAATGGGAGCAGTTGCGCGACGCCATTCTCGCCAACCCAAACGGGCACGCTGTCATCGTGATGGGCGACACCAACAGCCGCTACACGCGCGACGACATTCTGTCGCTCTTCATCAACCCCATTAAGGAAGCGGGCAAATATACTGTCACTGACGCGTGGATTAACCTGTGCAAGAATGGCGAATACCCAGAGCTTGACAACTCTGAGAAGTTGGTGATTCCCGCAGACAAGAAGACCGACCCGGATGCCTACCGCTATTACGAGATAGTGGACAAGGTGCTGTTTCTCAATCCTGTCAACCCAGCCAATAGCACGACGCTGACAGCCAACAGCATCACTTTCGACGCTAAAAACTACCAGTCGGAGGACGGAAAGCTGCTTGGCGACCACGTGCCCGTAATCGTGAACTTTACTGCCACCTACCATGCTGACCCTTCAACGCTCAATGCGTGCAGTGCCGACAGTTGGTGGAACGGTGAGCAAATAGAGGGTAACGACCAGGAGGTATATATATATAATGTGGGAAAGAAATACTTCATCAGCCACGATGCCAAGCCAACTGTTACTGACATCAATTCCGCCCCGACTTGGTTCGTACGCGGTAATGGTGGCTATACCTTCGACTCTGGCATTTATCGCCTGCACATGGAATATAAAGGTTCTTGGAATACATCTATCAAGGAAAATACTGGGGCCACGACATTTACGGCCATGCAGAGCGATGGCGCACAGAACATAGATGGAGAGTATGTTTACAAGTTTGCCAATACTCGCAACAAACTTTTTGGCGACACAGAGACGCGCTATTTTAATATCGACACTGACGACTCTCCAAAGTATTCTGCGGCGACGACCGAAGGCCCTGCCAACGATTGGTTGCTGATCTCGCCCAAGCAGAAGCAAACATACGACACCTACGTAAACCTTTTCAACGAGGCAAAGTCGTATCTCGAAAATGAAAGTCTCACCAGTGATTTGCGCAACAGGCTGGAAAACACCCTTGAGACTACCTCCCGTTCCTACTATCTGCGCAGCCAGACGGATATCAAGGCTTTGGAGGACATCATCGCTGAGATAAAGAAAATTTCTACTGGAGTAGTCCTTCCCACGGAAACCAATGACGCGCACGTCGTTGGCATCTACACCGTTGATGGCAAGCGCATTGCCACCATGCGCCACGGAATCAACATCGTGCGCATGAGCGATGGCACGGTGAAGAAGGTGGTAAAATAAAGCGTTGCTCGATACGCCTGTCGTGTGTTGATTGATATTGACAGCCTGTAAATTGGTTTGATGATTTCGTTATTGTCAAGCCAATTTACTTGCTTTGATTTCTTTGGCTGTCACTATTATCACGATTATAGTATTTCAGAAATTCATAATCCTCCCATACACGAGAATGGACTAACTCCATGCGGTTGAATATGGTAGGAAAGAGGCCAATGTAGATTATAAACAACAGGAGTTTTACCGTTCCAATGTTAATAGAGAAGTAAATATTATCATTGGGAGAAGCTATGGCGAAAGCCAACGGTATAAGAAGAGATTGCAGGAAGGCAGCTTGACCCTCAACAACTGCTATGTCAGAGCTATATGCGTCTTTCAGAGCAAGGTAATATGCTTTATCATAAACTCTTCGAATTTGCCGAGTGCGGGAATTGTTCTCGCATTCGGAAAGTTTTTCTGTTTTACAGAATAACCAATGCAAAAACCAAAATAACAGAAAAACCGATGGTAAAAGCGTGATGGCCTTGCAACTCGTCAACGGCAAATGAATAAGCATACCAATGAATCCTGCATTGGTCACAATTCCTAATGCGGTGATGAATACAAATTGCCATACACTTGTGAATGCACGAGTATTGTCAACATCTGGTATGTGATTATTGAAAAGGGAAGAAATGTGTGGCATTTCTTCGAACTGGTTCATTTGTTTTTTCAGACTTCTTATGATGAGTTTGGGGCTATTTCTAAATGGATTCCACAACTTACGCGTGATGATATGATTGAATATTCCAACTACGTATGCGGCAATCAAGAACACTGCAATAAAAGCTTCTTTACCATATTCTCCGATAAAAGATGAAGAGAAGTCACTTATTTCCGGGAAATATTCCGAGAGACACCACAGTAGGATGCCTCCCGGAATTACCATTACCAGAATATCGTAGACCGATAGTTTGGAAATGAGTTGCATGATATATAACTTATGTTATGTTGTTATGGATTTTATCTTCTAATAGGTCTTTTGCTCGTTGGCTTGCGCCGTTGTGGAGTTGTCTTCCTTTGAGGCTGTGTGCTGTAATATTTCTTGAAATCTTCTTTGTTCTTCTGCTGCCGAACAAAATAGTCTCTAATTGTGTAGTCTTTTGATGTTTTGGAGAGTAAGTTGCCGTCAAAATCAAAGATATGT
>DAIOUH010000081.1:0-11627 GCA_036751585.1 Prevotella sp.
GGGAATACGCACACGGCAGCTAATTGGGCGTGGCGTGCTTGACACATTGTCACGATCATTGTGATTGCGGCACCCAAAGAGCCTACGGCGTTGTAAAGCATAGCCCCACGTTTTTCTCCTAACCTTACTATGAGAGTGAGCTTCCCGTCTGTTTTATCGTTTTCTCTGTCGCGGAAATTGTTGACACACAGCAACGTGTCTATTACCAAACCGCATCCAATGGAAGCGGTTATCACTTGCCATGTCATGGATCGTAACTCATCGGGGATTATGACATAATAGGTAAAGCAAACTGGCACTATACCAAAAAAAACAAGCACGAGGACATCGCCAAGACCTTGATAAGAGAAAAATGTGGTGTAAAGAAAGGCAAAAAGCACGCAAGCCGCACCAACTATTATCATCTGCCATCCGCCATACCAGATAAGTGGCAAACCTATGACGCAAGCCATAGCGGAAACAAGGAAAAGCCCAACAATCATCGCGTGAGGCGTAATCCAACCTTCTGAACAAGCTCGCTTGGGTCCTAAGCGTGTGGCAGGGTCATCGTTGCCGTGACGAAAATCGAAATAGTCGTTTATAAGATTTGAATCAATCTGCATTAAGAAGGCAAACAAGAAGCACAATATTGCAGGCACTATGCGAAAGTGCTGCCAACCCGTTGTCTTCATGGCAAATGCCACGCCGATCATCACTGGAACAGCAGCCCCGGCAAGTGTCTTGGGACGTGTCGCGAGTATCCACGCCTTCAAAGAATTTGTTTTTATCTGTTCGTTTTCTGTCATTATCTATATTAGAAAGCTCAGTTGGCGAAGTCCCAGCTTATGCCGAACCTGAACACTCGTCCGTTGAGCGGATAGTTTGGCGTGAAGAAATATTCCTTGTTGCCTGATCCGCAGTTCACGTGACTCATCATTACAAAGAAACGCGCGCGACTCAACTTGAAGTTGAAATAAGCGTTTATCACGGGGTAGCCGCCAATCTTTTGCTTGGTCTCATTCTCTTGCACCGTGTATTGCCCGAGTGACGGGAAATAGTCGGGGGCTGCGTATTTAGTGAAATATCTCGCGTCTGCTCCGAAATCACAATTGAGCACGTGGGCTATCTTGAATCGGAGATAGAGATTTGTATAAGCATTGATGGCAGGCAGAGGCAACACGTCTTGATTTGTTGACTTCTGCCACGTCAGCGTCGTTTCCCAGTGGAGTGGACCAAAGGCCAGGTCTTGCGCTATTTCGGCTGTCAGCACGGTTATCGGACTGCTTGCCTGGCGCGAGAATGCCATGTTGTACAGGCGCCCCTTGTCGTCAGAGCTCGTGAAGGAACTGGCGAAATAGGCGTAATTCTTAATTTCATCAAAAGCGAAACGGAACCGCGTGCGAGTCTTTGCATAGTTCAATACGCCTTGCGCGCGTAGATGGTCTATCATGGACAAGTCGTCAGAATCCCACCACAGGTGGCGCGACTGATAATGGCGGAAATAAAACGATGGCTTAACATGGTGGTAAAATCCAGACGCGGCAAGTGTCATTGTGTCGCCAAGAAGGGGAAAGTTGAGATCCACGCCTCCGTCAATCTTTATCTCGCCTACATTATATCCCACGACAGCTACGTCGCCAGTGACATTGAAGTGAAGGCTCTTTCCCTGTGTCTTGCTGAGCTGTGCGCCAACCGTGACGCTGTGTTCATTCCAAGACGTAGTGCCAACGGAGTCAGGCAACACGTAATGGCTCAGTGTGTGGGTCGCAAATATCTTGGCACCAGCCTTTATCCATTTGTTGAAACCTTCGAGCAAGGCTATTGCGAACGTGTTGCGGAGGTTCCAGTTGCTTGTCTTGTCGTAGATGGAGTCTCCAGCGAGCCGCTCCTTGACCTTGTAGGTGTCGAGATAATAGTTCTCCGGTGTCGCATAAGCCTCATATATTCGCCGATAAGTGGTAAAGTCGGCTGTATGGATGAAACTTGTCACTGGCACATACTCATTCTTAAGCCAAGACGTGTCCTCTTTCGCCTTGTCAGCGGCTGCCAATAGGCTGTCGGCCATATTCTTGCCGTCTACTTTCACTCTTTCCGAAGCTATAGCACTCTTGTCAGCCTCAGCTTTTTTAGTAGCGACCTTGGCATTGTCTGGTCGACCGGAATACGACTTTGGCAACTTGGCGTTTTTCTTGTCAAATTCCACGCCTGCGTCCATGGCGTCTTTTTCGGCCTGCTCCTTTGCCTTTTTCTCGTCCTTTTCTTTTTGTGACTCTATGGCAAATTTCCTCGCCTTGATTTCCTCTGGCGTCATCGGTACCTTCCTGTTGAAACCGACACTGTAACGCTGCGTAAAGAAAATGTGCTGGTTGTCGTTGCGATTCCAGTTTTGCTCAAGCATCGTGGGTATCTCAGAAGTGGCGAAGTTCTCATTGAACGATTCTGGATGCGTGATGTACAGTTCACTGGTTATACCGCCATTCTCTGTCACTTTCTCATGAAGCGTGTTGAACAGAAAGTGAGCTTGGTAGCGATCGCCAATGTAGCTTCCGAATAAACCCGCCTTGAAGTGCGACGTGGATTGAGCATTGTAGTAGCCTCGGCCATACAAATAATCAATAATAAAGCCAACCCCCAAACGCTTGCCGGCATTCACGGCAAATTTAGTCTTGAAATGGTCTTCACCGTTGGTGCGGTCACCACAGTTATTGTATGATATGTTTGTGAGTGGAGACAGAGTGTTGGTAAACTGGAATTTCTCCACGGGCGTCACCACATAATCGTATGGATTGACGAAGATGAAGTTGTTGTTCTCCATCCTGTCAATGAAAAGTCTCGCTTGACGTGGCGCGCCAAGGTTGCCTGTGCTGTTATACTCTGAGCGCATGCCAGTCGTGAATATGGAGTTCATGAACATGTGCGAGAGTGTGTCAGGCTTAGCCTCTACACGATCGCCGAATCGAGGATCGACTGTCCAGACGTGCAAGCCTTCTGGTATTTCCTTGTCGGTTCCGAGCGAGTCGGTCTTTCCTCCACGGTTACGCTGGTTGCTTACGACACCGTCTGGTCCCATGGAGTTGTAATTGTCCGCATTCTCAAACTGCGCCCATAGAGGTGTCACCGACATGAGCGCAAGGAGTATGAAGGAAAGAATTTTCTTCATTTAATAAAGCGTAAAGCGCATTCAATGATTTTGAAGACCATGGAAGCGAGAATTATTATTATTCCAACGGTCTGTGGAGTATGAAACAGGTATATCAAAACACCGACAACAGCACCTACCATGAAGATGATGTTCAGCCATTGGCGTACGTTGCGAAAATGGTCATCCTTGGGCAGTTGTTGCTTGTCCCTATATGATTTTGCTAACATCTACTTTTACTTTGTATGGGTTTTGCCTATCGGCACTTTTACCTTTAATATTTGACATTCAGAGCTTGGCAGACGCGTTGGAAAATGTTGTCCTTTCGGTCAATGGTCTTGCGCCTGAATTTGCCGCTGATAGGCGAGAGCTTGGTCTTTTTCTTGTTTAGCGCGTATTTGTCTGTTATCCAGTTCTCGGCCTTCTCCTTCATGCCAGACGCGTCTTTGCGGTTCATTTCGTAAGCATAACTTATGCGTTCCATCTTCACACTTATATGGCCGTCGGTGGCTTTCGCGATGAGCGTGTAGTTAAACTCTGTCCTGTCGAGAGAAATGAAGTTGGAGGTGAACACGAGCCACTCCTTCACCCGTGCCGCAATGGTGTGTTCTGCCTTGTTGACGGCCGCAATGCGAGCCTGTGGCTGAAGTCCCGAACTTTTGCCTTCTTCCACCACGTTGGAGATAACCGAGTAGACCTTGTCGTATATGCTGTCGGCAGGCATGCCAGGCACGTCCTTCTCAAGAGAGAAAACCACCTCACCGTCAACCTCTGGCACGGCTCCTGAAAGGTATTTCACGTCTACCTTTGGCGCGGCGGCTTTCTTCTTGACCACTTTGGCTTGTTGTTGTGGCTGGTCAGGAATTTCCCACACGTTATTTTGCGCTATGCCCATCATTGGAATGAGGGCAAGGACGGAGGCTATCAGTTTCTTCATATTCATGGTGTTTAAGTTTACTTATTTTATAATGCCATTTATAGAGCAAAATTACAAATTAACATTGTCAATCTGTATACATCTTCTTGATTTAACTTTTTTTGAGTTCAAGCATCTTCTGCAATCTGAGCATCTCGTCGCGATATTGCGCTGCTTGGATGAAATCGAGCTTTTTAGCCGCCTCCTCCATTAGCCGTTTGGTGTTGTCTATGCTCTTCTCAAGTTCCGGACGTGTCATTTCTTTTATTATCGGGTCCGCGGCAAACGCTGCCTTGTCAGGTTCCACATAGCTGTAAGCCATGCTTGACTTGGTCTTTGCCTTTTGCGTCTGCGTGCCGTCAGATTCTGGCAATGACCCTTTTATAGCCTTGACGATTTGTTTTGGCGTGATGTGATGCTCCTCATTGTATTTCATCTGTATCGTCCTGCGCCTTGCTGTCTCGTCTATGGTCTTTTGCATGCTTTCCGTTATGGTGTCGGCATACATTATCACCTTTCCGTTGACATTTCTCGCCGCGCGTCCAGCTGTTTGAGTAAGACTTCTATGGCTTCGCAAGAACCCTTCCTTATCGGCATCGAGTATGGCGACAAGAGAAACTTCAGGCAAGTCAAGACCCTCGCGAAGAAGGTTCACGCCTACCAAGACATCGTAGACCCCAGCTCTTAAGTCGTTCATTATCTTCACTCTGTCGAGCGTAGCCACATCGCTATGGATGTAGTTTGCCTTTACGCTATGGTTCAGCAGATATTCGGTCAACTCCTCAGCCATGCGCTTGGTGAGCGTTGTGACGAGGACGCGCTCGTGCTTATTGCTACGAGTGAGAATCTCATCGAGCAAATCGTCTATTTGGTTCTCTGATGGTCTTACCTCTATCTCTGGGTCCAGCAGGCCTGTGGGCCGGATAAGTTGTTCTACTACAACGCCTTCCGATTCTTGAAGCTCGTAGTTTGCGGGAGTTGCCGAAACGTAGATTACTTGATGCAGCATGTCGTGAAACTCGTCAAAGCGCAACGGTCTGTTGTCGAAAGCCGCTGGCAGGCGGAAACCATATTCCACGAGGTTGCGCTTGCGGGCCCTGTCGCCTCCGTACATCGCGTTGATTTGTGGCACGGTGACATGGCTTTCGTCTATTACCATCAAATAGTCTTTGGGGAAGAAGTCGAGTAGGCAATAAGGTCGCTCCCCAGGCTCACGGCCATCGAAGTAGCGCGAATAATTCTCTATGCCAGAGCAATGCCCCAACTCCTTTATCATTTCCATGTCATATTCCACGCGCTCCTTTATCCGCTGCGCCTTGATGTCATCGCCAATCTCGTGGAAGTAAGCCACTTGCTTGACAAGGTCGTCTTGAATCATGCGTATGGCGTTGTCCGTCTGCTCCTTGGAGGTGACGAAGAGGTTCGCGGGATAAATGTCATATTCTGCGAAACTTTGTATGGTGTGCATGGTAACGGCGTCAACCTCGTCGATGCTGTCTATCTCGTCGTCCCACCACGTCACCCTTAGAAGGGAATCCGAGTAGGCCATGGCTATGGTGACAGTGTCGCCCTTGACCGAGAAGCAGCCACGTTGCAGGTCGATGTCGTTTCTGACATAGAGCGAGCTGACGAGCTTGCGCAAAAACTCGTTGCGGTCCAACTTCTGTCCCTGCTTAATCTTGATGATATTCTCTTGCATCGCCACAGGCGCGCCCATGCCATAGATGCACGAGACGGAAGACACGATTATCACGTCGTTTCTTCCTGACAGCAAGTCGCTTACTGCGGCAAGACGAAGCTTGTCTATCTCATCGTTTATGGCGAGGTCTTTCTCTATGTAGGTGTCGGTTGAGGGCAAGTAAGCCTCTGGCTGATAATAGTCGTAATAGCTCACGTAATAGTCGACTGCGTTGTTTGGAAAGAACCCTTTCATCTCCTCGTACAACTGTGCCGCCAACGTCTTGTTGTGGCTCAACACGAGTGTCGGCTTGTTGACATTGGCTATGACGTTGGCCACGGTGAATGTCTTACCAGAGCCCGTCACGCCCAATAGCACTTGTGCCGGGTCGCCTCTTTTCACGCCTTCCGTAAGCTGCTCAATAGCCTGCGGTTGGTCGCCTGTCGGTTTATACTTGGATGATATATGAAACTTCATGTTTGACAAAGTTAGTTATTTTATGTCAGTTGCGCATATATAATCACGAAATTTTGCTAAAAAAATCTCTACATGTTTGGTTTCCCAAATAAATCTGTGTAAATTTGCAATTCATATTTTAAGGCTCATTAAAAAGAGAGTATGATAAAACAAGCTTTAGCCGCGCTTATGCCATTGATGCTCCTCAGCGGTTGCGCCAAGGAATTTAACAGCGTGTACAAGTCGAGCGACATCAAATATAAGTACGAATATGCCAAAGAGTGCTACGCATTGGGCAAATACCAGCGTGCGGCATCTCTCCTTCAAGACTTGATAGTACCTGAAAAGGGCAGCCAGGATGCCCAAGAATGTTTGTATATGCTTGGCATGGCCGAGTATAAGAACATGGATTATGAGACCGCGGCAGAGACTTTCAAGAAGTATGTGAAGTCCTATCCTCGTGGCGATTATTCCGAAATAGCGAAATATTATGTAGGCCAAAGTCTATACATGAGCACGCCAGAGCCACGACTTGATCAAACGGAGACGGTCGCGGCAATCAACGCCTTCCAAGAGTACATGGACTTGTATCCTGATGCAAAGCATAAGGAAGATGCTCAGAACAAGCTGTTTGCGTTGCAGGACAAGCTTGTGCAAAAGGAATTGTACTCTGCTGAGTTGTATTATAATCTGGGCACATATTTCGGCAACAACAGTGGTGGGGATGATGGTGGCAACAACTACGAGGCATGCATCGTTACCTCACAAAACGCCTTGAAGGATTATCCATACACTAAGAAACGCGAGGAATTTGCCACACTCATCATGAAGAGCAAGTTTCACTTGGCGGAGCAAAGCGTGGAGTCGAAGAAGCTGGAACGTTTCCAAGACGCTGAGGATGAGTGTTATGGTTTCCTTAATGAGTTTCCGGACTCCAAGGAGAAAAAGACCGCGGAGCACTTCATAGCAAAATGCAAGGAAGTGACCGCAAATGCTAAAGATTAACAATAATATATTTTAATAATATACTGTATTAAGATGGATTACAGAAAATCAAAAGCTCCAGTAAACACAGTTACGCGTAACATCATGGATTTGTGCAAGGACACGGGCAACATCTATGAGAGCGTGGTTATTATTGGCAAACGCGCTAACCAAATCGCCGTGGAAATCAAGGCTGACTTGAGCAAGAAACTTCAAGAGTTCGCTTCTTATAACGATTCGCTTGAGGAGGTGTTTGAGAACCGCGAGCAGATTGAGATTAGCCGCTACTATGAGAAGCTGCCAAAGCCAACTCTTCTCGCTACACAGGAGTTTATTGAGGGCAACATCTATTGGAGAGACCCGACAAAGACAACTGACGAGACAGCTGATGTAGAATTGTAAGCTATGATACAGCGTAAACAAACTATCTATTTGCTTCTCGCCTTGGCTGCGCTGATTGTTTGCCTTTGCCTTCCTATTGGCAAGTTGACCAACAGCGCGTCGTTGGGCGGTGAGGTGTCAGTTTACAATATTGGCCTTTACACCACGGCGGGCATGGAGGCGCATCCTATATTGTTTGTTGACATTGTAGTGGTTGCGGCTCTGTCTTTCATCAACATTTTTCTCTACAACAAACGCAAGTTGCAGATGAAGATATGTGTCGTTAACATTATCCTTTGCCTTGTGTGGTACGCATATTATGCCTTCATGGCTCTTTCCATGTTCAAAGGCATAGGTTCATTCTCCATGAGCTTTGCGGTTTGCTTGCCTTTTGTGGCAATCATTTTGCTTGCTCTTGCTCATTCGGGAATTAAAGCTGATGAGGAACTTATAAAGTCCATGTCAAGAATAAGATAATAAGATAATAAAATAAATAAAAACTCGTTGTATGCTCTGTGTTGGGCTTACAACGAGTTTTTTTGTATCTAAATTCGTGTATAGATTGACAATCCTATTATTCCCACTCAATTGTTGATGGTGGTTTTGAGGATATGTCGTAGCATACGCGATTTACTCCCTTCACTTTGCGTATTATCTCGTTGGAGACATCGGCCATGAAGTCGTATGGCAAATGTGCCCAGTCTGCTGTCATGGCATCCATTGATGTCACGGCTCTCAGCGCGACAGGATGCTCGTATGTGCGTTCGTCTCCCATGACTCCTACCGAGCGAATGGTCGACAGCAGCACGGTGCCAGCCTGCCAAATATGGTCGTAGAGTGACGTTCCGTCTGGCATGGTGTAGTCGTGCATCTTCTCGATATAGATGTCATCGGCATCTTGAAGAATGCGCACCTTCTCCCTTGTGATGTCGCCGAGTATGCGAACGGCGAGTCCAGGACCTGGGAAAGGATGACGCTTGATGAGGCGCTCAGGCATCTTCAACTCATAACCAACGCGACGCACCTCATCCTTGAACAGCCATTTCAGAGGCTCGCAGAGCTGGAGTTTCATGTCTTTTGGCAGACCGCCAACGTTGTGGTGGCTCTTTATGGTCATGCCCGTGATGCTAAGGCTCTCGATACGGTCGGGATAGATAGTGCCTTGCGCCAACCATTTGGCATCAGTGATTTTCTTTGCCTCGGCATTAAATACCTCCACGAAGTCGCGACCGATGATCTTGCGCTTCTTCTCAGGGTCGGTCACCCCTTCCAAGTCTTTGAAGAACTTCTCGCTTGCGTCCACGCCGATGACATTAAGTCCAAGGCCATTGTAGGCATCCATCACCTTCTTGAACTCATTTTTGCGAAGCATGCCATGGTCAACGAAGATGCATGTGAGATTCTTACCTATGGCACGATGGAGTAATGTGGCACATACTGATGAGTCGACGCCACCAGACAAGCCAAGTATTACTCGGTCGTTGCCAATCTGCTCCTTGAGCTCCTTCACGGTACTCTCCACGAATGAGGCTGGGCTCCATTCTTGCTTGCTTCCGCAAATGTCCACTACGAAGTTCTTGAGCAGCTGCTTGCCTTGCAATGAATGGTATACCTCAGGATGGAACTGCACGCACCACACACGCTCGTCGTTGTTTGCGAAAGCCGCGTATTTCACGTCTGCGGTTGAGCCGATAACCTTGAAATTTTCAGGAATTGCCGTGATGGTGTCTCCATGGCTCATCCACACTTGCGAACCTTTTTCAAATCCTTTGAAGATTGGCGACGTAGTGTCTACGGTCTCAAGGTTGGCACGCCCGTATTCACGAGTGCCCGTTTGCTCAACGCTTCCTCCGAGGGAGTAGCTGATAAACTGGGCTCCGTAGCAGATGCCGAGCACGGGGTAGTGCCCGATAATCTCCGTGAGGTCTACCTTGAAAGCTTCCTTGTCGTGGACAGAGTAGGGACTGCCACTGAGGATGACTCCAATGATGGATGGGTCATCTTTTGGGAACTTGTTGTAAGGCAGAATCTCACAAAAGGTATCCAACTCGCGTACGCGTCGACCAATGAGCTGTGTGGTCTGCGAACCGAAGTCGAGGATAATGATTTTCTGTTGCATATATTGTTAATAATGGGATTGACTTTGTGTGACCTGGATTATTAGACGTTTTGGTTGTCTAATGGTTCAGCTCTTCCAAGAATTTTTCAGCCTCTTGCAGGGTGTTCAACTTGCCGACATCCATCAGCTTGAGGTCGGTCTTGAGATAGCCCTTGATAGGCACACGATGGCAAACTGAGAGGTAGAAGTCCAATATCGGGAACTTTTCTGGCTCTCCAACCATGTATGCGAATAGTTCTGGATAAACGAGGTGTATGCCGCTGAATGCGAACAGCTTCAAGCCATTTACCGTCAGGGGCTCGTCTGTGGCCTCGATGGGGTAGTGCTCTTTCCGCAACGCCGTTTTCACCTCTTCATAGGGCGATTTCACCTCCCCTGTCTCAATGTTTACCCAACCCACGAGGCGCATCGTGTCATTGAACACGAGGTATCGTTTTGTCTTGCGCCAGCTCACGAGCAGTTGCGCGCCAGCCTTTTGGTGCGGTATGCCACATTCGGGGCATGTTACCTTCGGGTCGAGGGTATAGAACTTGTGCAGGTCAACATTGCTGAGTATGTCAACGTTGTGTATGAGTATTGGGAAGTTCTTATTGAAAAGCCGTGCTGCCTTGCGCAATCCGCCTCCCGTGTCAAGGAGCTTCTCTGTCTCGTCGCTAATCTGTATGTCAGTGCCAAAGTTGTTGTTGGCCTTTAAGTAGTCGATTATCTGTTGTGAGAAATGGTGGACGTTGACGACAATGTGGTCAACACCAGCGGCGGCAAGGTTCATGATGACACGCTTGATGAGCGGTTCGCCTCCCACTCTTACCAACGCTTTTGGCATCGTGTCAGTAAGTGGCTTTAGGCGGGTGCCCATACCAGCCGCGAAAATCATTGCTTGCATCATAGATAATATATATGTATATTAGTATCCTATGCAAAGTTACGTAAAATCCCAGTAAAAAGTCAACATTGAAAAGACTTTTTACTGGGATTTTGCGTAAAGACATGATATTCCCTTATGAGCGTTAGCATCAACGGTTACTTTTGATACACCCTCACCCAATCAACGTCATAGCACACTGGCATGGCCGCCTTGTCCACCTCTCCGCCATGGTCGCCGCCCATGGCAAGGTTCAATAGTATGTATTGGGGCGTGCGGAATGGACTCTTGTGCTCACCAAGTTTGCCGTTTATGGTGCTCTTGATGTCAATGCTGTTCAGTAACTCGCCATCGAGGAATATGGCTATGGAGTCAGCGTCCCAATCCATTCGCCACACATGAAACTTGTCGCTGAAATACGGGTCTCGCTCAAGAAAATGCGAGTAAGGCACGGTCTTTGAGTTCCACACCGCCTTGTGTCGCTCGTCGCTGCCATGCGCGAAATTGGCGAGGATGTAGGGGATGCCGTCAATGTGATAAAACTCCATGAGGTCTATCTCTCCACCCGAAGGCCATTCCCATGTCCTGCCGAGTGTCCATATTGCTGGCCATGCGCCTTTTGCGTATGGTATGCGGGCGCGAACCTCCATCCTGCCATACAGAAACTCGAACTTGCCACGGGTGTTAATGCTTGCCGATGTGCATTCTATCCCGTCACGTCCATTTTCCTCGCGGGCGGTTATCGTTAGCATGCCATCGTGTACGCAAGCGTTGTCCTCTTGATAGTATTGCCATTCATGGTTGCGCACAAAGCCCTTCTCATAGTTCCATTTTGTCGTGTCGGGCTTGCCTGGCTCATTAAACTCCTCGCTCCACACGAGGTGGTAGCCATCAGATTCTTGTGCCATGGCTTGGCACGACGCAAGGGCAGCCAATAAGCAAACTACAACATATTTCATAAGCAAAGTCTTAGTCGTTATATAGGAAAAGGGCAGGCAAAACAACATTGAAAAATTGTTTTCCCTGCCCAGTCATCCTAAATCTTAAACCTTGTGTCTATTTGGAGAGGCAGCTGTTATTCACCGCCCCATTCCTTGTGTTGTTTCAGGTTCT
>DAIOUH010000082.1:0-11464 GCA_036751585.1 Prevotella sp.
TGGTAAATGTCGTTGTTCATCGTGCCACGCACGGAATGATTCTTCATTGTCAACGTGGCCTTTATGGTGCCTTCCTCTACAAACATATCTGCCCAATGGGTTTTGCCGCCAATGCGGAAACTCAGGTAGCGCACTTCTGGCTTGTCGGTTGTCCCAGTGAACGAGAACTTGTTGTTTACCGCCTTGGTGGAGTCGAGAGGAACCATGTCACCATCGACCGCCTTGTTGAAATAGATGGTCGTGGCCTTTGGAATGTCAACGGTCGTGCCGTCTATTGTCCATGATTTTTGCGCCAGACAATTCGCCAATGGAAGCGCCATGATAACTAATGAGAGCAGGTGTCGTTTTTTCATAAAAAGGATTGCATTGTTTCAATTTGGAATCAAAAGTAAGCAATAATTATCGCCGTGCGACCATTCTTTCGCATAATTTAAAAATATTTTACCATATTTCCTTGCTTGGTTCGATTTTTTTATAACTTTGCAGCGGCATCTAAAGTTTTTGACCGTCAAGTGTGAAACATGAAGATTGCGTCAGCATATACTTCTAATTCATTCATAAAAGCGTAACTCTAATTTCATTCAACAATAATTCTAACATTAAAATCTTATTGAGTATGAGAAAATTTTTACTCTCTGTTGTCGCAATGACATTTTCCCTGGTGGGGGGGTAAACTCACAGACGAGGGCGCTTGGTGATGACCAGCTGTATCTCCCAGCCCACGGCACGGTAACGGAAACCACAGGAGACGCTACCAAAATACAAGGTTACGATGAATATTATGATTTCTATCACAATAGTATCGGCATGGACATGGATGCCGTGTTCGCCAGGTTCACTACCGAAGATCTTGAGAAATACATTGGCTACAAGGTTGTTGGCATAAGCGTAGCCGGCGAGTTCGGCCAGGCCAATGTCGACTTCATGCTCAACATTTCGTGCAACCAGACTTTCAACGGTAAAGTTGAGGAAAGCTCAAAGAATGTAGCCATTGCCAAGGGTTTCAAGGCTACGCCATCGGTGAACGGCATGAAGCTCTACAACTGGAACGACGTGTTCTTTGAGACACCATACACCATTCCTAAGAAGTTGGCTACAGCCGAAGACGGTGACCCCGAAAACTTTCAGGATTTGTATGCCGGCTATTGGATCAAGGACGCTGACGGCAAGATTGTCATGTCGCAGCTCCTTGTAGGACAGCCTTATTCTGACAACGAGGAAGAAGCTGGTACTTATATACAGCAAACTGGCGGAAGCACCAATGTGCCTCGATTGGCAGGTATGTTCCCCGGTCTTCTTCCCGTCAAGCTCATCCTTGAGAAGACATCAACCTCTATCAATACCACTACAACCACGACTACAGCAACGGAAACTGGCCGCTACACCATGGACGGCAAGCGCATCTACCTGCCTGTGCGAGGCATCAACATTGTGAAGATGTCTGACGGTACTGTGCGCAAGGTAGTGAACAAATAATATATGTATATGCCAAAGTTAAACTGTTTTTTCGCAGTCCTTGCTTCGGCATTGTTGTTTAGTGCTTGTTCCGACAAAGACGACGTTTCGGTTGGCAACTCGCGAATAGTGCTCTACGACAATACGTTCAACGTAGGCAGCGGTGTGATATGGCAGGGTAATCCATACTCTGTGGTAAACACCGTGCCATACGTTTGGAAGGACACTTACCTCAACGACAAGGGCGAGACCGTGACCGACAACGTGGAGGGTTTCACTGTGAGCGACAACGCCACGCAACTCGGCAACTACACCATCTCGCTCTATGAGCACGGGTTGACATACAATCCTGAGCTTGCTTCGGCAAAAGGAAAAGGTGCCGTGGTGAGCATTCAGCTTTGCTCGCCCGATCTCGATGGCGTGGCAGAAGGCACATACAAATACAGTGAGACCACGGCATCGCAGACCTTCCGCGCCTATTGCTCGTCAGAGTATCAGTCGCAGAAAACCATCAAGCCAGCGGCGATAACCGAAGGCGAGGTCAACGTTGCGAAGACGGGCAACGATTATCATGTGACGCTCAACGGCAAGACATCTTTCGGAGGAAGCGTTGCCGTGAATTATGATGGCCCACTGGAAGTGTGCAAGGTGCCGCAGCAGACTTCGCTCGAATACACCGACGTGAGCCTTGCCGGAATGATGGACAAGATGGACATCGAGGTCTACTATGGCGACGTGCTCCTCGGCACCAGCACAGAGCTTGACGATGGCAATCCCGAATATCCCGACTTCGGCACTGGTCTCTGCTTCTTCTCGTTGACGTCTGGCATGACGCAGAGCGCATCGGCAAGTCGCAAGGACATGGCTGACATCGCGCTCTATTGGGACGAAGCCAAGCAGTGCTTCCGCTTTCAGTCGCCAATAACCATGCGTGCCCACTTAGGGCATAAGGCTGAGTATCTATTCCCTTGTCATACAAAATACATGAAAGCCCCAGCATCGTTCACCGACACCGACTTTGAGAATCTCGATGCCACCACATTCAATGTTGACGTGAAGGAAAGCGATGTCGAGATACCCGTGACCACAGCCGACGACTTCAAGACGAGCTATGTCTTTTTCGAGACAGGCCACGGCGTGAAGGGCGTGATGCGCCTCAAGCAATACACGCCGCAAGGCAAGGGATCGTACGACTACTATGGGGTGATGACATACAACTACCAAATAGGACCTAAACTGCTCATGGACGTAAAGTGTCCAGCCATCGTGTCAAACCCACAGATAAGATAACACCGACTATACATTATATTATACATGACGCTGAATTTTCCCAATAATACATATATCAGCCGTGTGTTGTGCGGCTTGACCA
Source organism: Prevotella sp. (assembly GCA_036751585.1). Lineage (GTDB taxonomy): Bacteria > Bacteroidota > Bacteroidia > Bacteroidales > Bacteroidaceae > Prevotella. The sequence goes on from DAIOUH010000082.1 coordinate 2,828, forward strand.
TCGCTGTCCTCACGTTAGTGTGCTTGCCAGCGTTAGCCGCGCCCGCCGAGACTTCCGCCATGGCGGAGCAGCAACAGCAAGGGTATGCCCTACGTGGTATAGTGGTCGATGACTCCAAGCAGCCATTGCCAGGCGTGACGGTGTCGCTGAAAGGCTCTACGCGCAAGACCACGACCGATGTCAACGGCTTGTTCTCAATGACGTTGCCCAACGCGTCGAAGACCGCCACGCTCGTGCTGACCTATATCGGCATGAAGACGCAGACGGTGCGCGTGACCGACATTGCCAAGATGGTGAACGTGACAATGCAAGAAGATGACAATAGCATCAACGAGGTGGTGGTCACTGGCATGGAGGTTATCAACAAGGATCACATGACCGGCAGTGCTTCGGTTCTCACGGCCAAGGACTTGAAAATGCAGGGTGTGACATCTATAGACCGTATTCTCGATGGACGTGTCGCGGGACTCAACTCTACCACGCTGTCGGGCGCGCCAGGCGTGCGCTCGCAGATAACCATACGTGGTGAGAACAACCTCAGCGGCAATACCGAACCGCTGTGGATAGTTGATGGACTGCCAATGACATCTGGCGTGCCGACAAGTTCTACGGGCGACTATGCCGGAACGATAATGCAAGACGGCGTGGGCAACATCATGCCAGACGACATCGAATCGATTAGCATCTTGAAAGACGCCTCGGCAGCCGCCATCTACGGCGCGAGGGCAGCCAATGGCGTTATAGTCATCACGACAAAGAAAGGTTTCCGCTCGAAGACGCAGGTGAGCTATAGCGGAACATACAATTGCGCCATTGCCCCAGTCAACAACCTCAACTTCATGAATTCGGCGGAGAAACTTCAGTATGAGCGTTCCATAGTAGACAACTATGGTTTGAGCTACGCTTATGTCACTGGCCGTGGCGGATACACCTACAAGCGCAGTGTGGATGGATATATCACTCCGGAAGAATATCAGCAAGAGTTGCGACGCTTATCGGGCATAAACACCAATTGGTTTAACGTGCTCTTCCGCACGGCGCACTCGCAGTCGCACAACGTCAACCTTCGTGGTGGCTCAGAGGAACTTACCTACTATACCTCGCTCAACTTCCAAGACCAGAACGGTATTCTCATATCCAACAAGTACCAGAACGCCGGACTTCTGATGAAGCTCGACTACCGTCCAATCAAGGGACTCATCATTGCCGTGAACCTCTCCGCCAACGCGCGCAAGAATCGCGACAACGCCTCGGCAATAGACCCGTTTACCTATGCAATGTTCGCCAACCCGTATGAGCGACCCTACAACGATGACGGTTCTTATGCCGCAGACCTGAGCTATTTGAGCAACAACTACACCAACGAGCGTGCTTCGGGTTACGTGTACGAGAAGTTTAATATTGTGCGCGAGATGCGTGACACGCGCAAGACGACCGACGGCTCTGACGTGGAGTTCACCCTCAACGCGCGCTATGAGATAATACCAGGATTGTCGGTGGAGTCGATATTCCGCAAAGGCATGTCGTACAACACCAACACTACGGAGATTGATGCTGGCACTTACACGTCGTGGGCAAACGAGCAATTCGCCAAGACTGCTTACTCCAACTATAACATCATGCCCGACCAGTTTGACAACGGTCAGCTCACGGAAGGCTCGGGCAAGAACCACTATTGGACTATCCGTAACCAAATAGACTATTCATTTAGCTTGAAAGACGCGCACCTCTTCTCATTTCTTATTGCCAGTGAGGTGATGTCTAAGAAATATACCAACTTCAGCTATACATCGCCAATCTATTACAAGGACTTCCGCATCACGGGCGTGCCGGCATTTGACATTCCCGTGTCATACGAGACGATGCGGTCGGTCATAGCCAATATGTTTTCCACCAACGATGGTCAGGATCGTAGCGTGTCGTTTCTCGGCACCATGCGCTATGGCTACAAGGATCGCTACATATTCAGTTTCAACTATCGCGCCGACGGTGCTGATGTCATTGGCGACGGCAACCGATTCACGCCATTGTGGTCGGCAGGATTGCGCTACAACCTCCACAAGGAAGAATGGTTCAAGAACCCTGTGGTGACGGAGTTGGCATTGCGTGGAAGCTACGGATTCACTGGCAACATAGACCGTACGGCTTATCCATTCTCAACTATATCCTATGGCTCGCAAATGTATAACGGCAATCGTTTCGCCACAAGCTTTACCTATCCAAACCCAACCGTGAAATGGGAGAAGAAGCGCGACATGAACCTTGGCCTTGACATGACATTGTGGAAGAACCGAATCAACATGACGTTCGACTATTATTACACACGCACCAAGGATGTGCTTGAGACCCTTCAGGTGCCAGCTTCCACGGGTCGCACTGAGGTGAAAGCCAATGGTGGCATCGTGGAGAACAAGGGATTGGAGTTTTACATGAACGTGAAGTGGATAAACACTCGTGACCTGACGTTCTCCACGTCGGTGAACTTGTCTCGTAATAAGAACGTCATCGTGAAGTCACACTATTCATACACATCGTATCAGGAAGCCATAAAGTCAAACGTTTCGAAAGGAGGCGTGCTCAACATCATAGGCGAGGAGACTGGCGGCATTTACGGCTGGAAGTTTGCTGGCGTGAATCCAGAGACGGGTAATCCGCAATATTATCTCACGGAGGCTGGCAAGAGAGCTTACGGACAGTTCCTTGAGCAGAACTCAAAGAACGTTGCAAAATACCAGTACTATTACGACGCGGCAAAGGACGGCATACCCGATAAGATTGATTACATGCGCGGCTCCAACACCAACCCATCGTTTTTCATGCCTTCCATGCAATATTTGGGTCGTTCGCATCCTAAAATTGTTGGAGGTTTCGGGACTTATTTCAACTACAAGGGCTTGGAGTTCACGACCAACTGGACATTTAAGTGCGGACATCTCGTGCCCAATTTCAACGACTACCAGAACGCGCCGAAGAACCTTGCCACGTTCAATTCGCTTCAAGCGTCGCTCGGCTATTCGTCTGACTTGGCGGTGTCTGGCACCAACCGTGAGAAGAAATACCTGTACTACTGGCAGTTTCCTGGCGACATCACCGACGTGCCACGTTTCACCACATCCAACACAGACTACTGGACATCTATCGTCACGTCGAACAAATACTCCAAGGGCGACTACCTTCGCATGACCAACGTGTCGCTGAGCTATCGTTTGCCAGCACGCATAATGAAGCAGTTTGGCGGCATGAATAATTTCACCATTGGCGTGAACGCGCGCAACCTGCTCACATTTACTAAGTATCGTGGACTCGACGTAGGCTCTGGCTCCGCATTCTCTTATCCTGTGGCACGTGAGTTCAATGTCAAGCTGACAGTTGGCTTCTAAGACAGAGACACGCGATACTTGAGTGGAAACATATCAAAAAGAACATAATATAAATGAGACACATAAAATATATCATTGCCGCGTTGCTCTGTGTGCTGATGTCATCGTGCAACGATTTCCTTACGCTCACTCCACACGATACGAAGGTGGTGAACAGCGTGGAGGACTATCGTGACATTCTTGCCAGCTTCATGCGCTATCTCAAAACTCCAACCATGCCATCGCAAGACGTGGTAATGGGCGTGGGCTTGACAACGTTGCCATTCGCGAGCAACGATGTCGATGGCTCGCTCTCGATATACACTGGCGAAGCTAACCTGACTACTGAGTCGGCTTATTATTATGACCGTGTGAACAACGTGTACACACAGACAGGTAAGAACTCGTTGACGTGGCTCAATACCAACAGTTCGGCATGGGACAACATATATAGCTTCCTTGGACCCATCAACCTTATCATCAATGGCGTGCAGACAGCAGAGGGCACCGATGAGAACTTGCGAAGTCGTGTGTTGGGCGAGGCATTGACATGGCGCGCGTATGCTTTTTACAAGTTGTTGCAGCTATACTCGCCAATGAAGGACAACAGGTTGGGCATCCCAATATATCTCACTCCAGAGAAGGAAATTGGCGAGGCTATGCCTGAGCGCAAGACCCAGACAGAGGTTTTCACGCAAATACTTGATGATTGCGACAAGGCCCTCGAATTGTTGACCAAGACCACGACCAATGATTGGAACTACGCGTGGAATGCCGACTTCCTCAACGCTATGATGGCAGACGTGTACACATGGAAGGCTTGCTCGGGCGCGGCGGAAGACAACGATTGGGCCAACGCTGAACAACACGCCACGACAGCCATGCGTGGACGCAACCTCACCTCGTCGGCAAGCGTTCTCAAGACCATTTTCGATTGCTCAGACAACGCATACAGCAAGGAGATAAAAAATGATGAATTCTACTTGCGAATAGTCGACGGACGCTGGACCTATATTTGCGACTTCAACTATGCCTATTATGAGGATGGGGGCGTGGCAGATGGACTTGTAAATAAGGTCAATTACCGCAAGTTTGCCGACAACGACATACGCAAGAAGGCGTGGTTCTCGGCAGATGGCACCCACAACGACAAATACAACCTTATTGGCTCCGATATGTCACAAGGATGCCTCATGCCTTTCAGGTTGGCTGATATGTACCTCATCAAGGCAGAGGCTCTTGCCCGCCAAGGCAAGACAAGTGAGGGCAGGGCTGTGCTCGATGAGTTTCGCAGCCATAGATACATAGGCAATTTGCCTGAAATATCCAATGACAAGGATGCCTTGATAAGGGCCATACACGATGAGCGGTTTAAGGAGTTCTACATGGAGGGCGACAAGGTATGGCTCGACATGAAACGCTTTGGCGACACGATGGAACGCACCATCTCTGGCGAGAAAAACTATCTCACCGAAGATGACTTCCGCTATTGCTTCCCCATACCGGCACGTGAGATGCAATATAACAAGAAGATGGAGCAAAATCCAGGATGGGAAAGCGTAATCGTATATCAGTGACTTTTTTTTGAATTGCTTATAAATATATGAATGCCATAAAATCAATAATACACAACATCTCGTTCGTTGCCATTGCCTTGTTGATGACGGCGTGCACGCCCGACGAGGAGATATTCCACGACAACAGCAAGGTAGATCCTACCATTGTTGATGCCGTGACGATAATGCCAAACCAGAAACGACTCATTGCCGACGGCAACGCGCAGATAGAGTTGCAGCCAACGGTGTACACCAAGAGCGGTACCAAAGTGCCAGACTCTCGTGTGGATGACGACTGGATAGAGTACATCTCCGACACGCCTGGCGTGACAGCGGGTCGCGTCATATCTGTCAGTGACGCTTCGCTTGTTGGCAAGACTGTCACTGTGAAGGCTCGCGTGAAAAACACGGGAAAGGAATCTGACCCCGTATCGTTCACGGTAATAGCTTCGAAGAAAGACCAGTTCGCGAAAGAACTTGTCATTCCCGTAGTCTTCCACGTATTGCAAACCAAGGACGACATCGACAATTATGGAGGAGAATTCAAACTTGAGCGTATAGAGATGCAGCTGAAGAGGCTCAACAACATGTTTTCGGGTGCCGTCTCGCACAACCCTGTTGGTGTGAACACTAACATTAAGTTTGAGATGGCGCAATATGACCAATATGGCAACAGGCTCGTGGAGCCAGGCGTTGACCGCAAGACGATAGCCGATGGAGCTTTCTCCAAGAAAGACGGTAGCGACATCGACTCGCTTATCACGGCAGAGCGATTGCTGTGGCCTGCCGATGACTACCTCAATGTGTGGCTTGTGAGTGACCGTAAAGGCGTGGTGAGCGATTTTGCCAACGACGTCACCGCCAAGTGCGCGCCTTGCTATGTCATGGCTGGCGCTACAGATATGCCCAAGGGGTTGAAACTCCAGGAGTACAATGGACAAACGTTGAAGCCTTCTCAGGCAGGCATAATATACAAGCTGTCCGAACTCGATGTGGCGGAGCGCAGCTTCTTCGTGTCAAACAACAACAAGAAGCAAGGTTATAATGAATTGGGCTACTACATTGGCTTGTTCTATGGGCTGTTGCCTACTTGCAATTATTCCAATACGAAGGCAGGTACCGACTATTGCGACGACACCATCGACTATGCCGCCACTTCCACTGGCGGCAACAAGGATTGGTACAAGACCATGGATGGTTGTTATTTCCGTGCCGAGAACATCATGGACGACCCACGTGGAGTCCACTGTTCGGTGTCACAAGACCAGACGATACGCATGCGCTGGATGATGAACAACTGCATTGGGCGCATGCAGTGTAAGTCAACTCATGCTCTTTCTGGAAAATAATATCACGGCGCCATGGTGTGGCACCAAAGCATGAAGGCTTAGAAACAAGAATATAAAAGGGTCGTATCAAACTCGCTTTGAGTATTGGTACGACCCTTTCTCTTATCTTTTAGTTGTGTTGGCTGGCGCAAGACCAGCCAATGTGAAGTCTTGATTATCCTATCTGGCTTCCTGGCTTCACCTCGCCAAGGGTGGTGGTCACGCTCAGTGAGCCATCGAAGTTGAGGGCCGAAAGAATCATGCCTTGGCTCTCTATGCCCATCATCTTTCGTGGTGCGAGGTTGGCGATGAAGAGCACGTCCTTTCCTACGAGGTCCTCTGGCTTATAGTATTTTGCTATGCCCGAAAGGATGGTTCTGTCGGTGCCGCTGCCATCGTCGATGGTGAACTGCAAGAGCTTGTTTGACTTCTTCACGTTCTTGCATTCCTTGATGTGTCCAACTCGGATGTCCACCTTTTCCCATTCATCGAACGGCACGTTTGGCTTCACGGGCTCAGCCTTGTAGTCCTTGGCAGCCTGTGCTTTCTCGTTGGCCTCTTTCGTGGCTGCGAGCTTGTCGAGCTGCTTCTGTATGGCTTCATCCTCTATCTTCTCGAAGAGCAGTTGAGGCTCGCCGAGCTGGTGTCCAGACTTGAGCAAGTCAGTGCGGCCAAGCTCAGCCCAGTCGAAGCTGTCCATGCCAATCATGTCTCTCAACTTGCGGCTTGAGAATGGCAGGAAAGGCTCGAAGGCTATGGCAAGGTTTGCCACGAGTTGCAGCGAGATGTAGAGTATTGTCTCCACGCGCTTTTGGTCTGTCTTCCAAACCTTCCAAGGCTCGCACTCGGTGATGTACTTGTTGCCTATGCGCGCGAGGTTCATCGCCTCTTTCTGCGCCTCGCGGAAGTGGAAGCCGTCGAGGAGTTGCTCCACCTTTGTCTTCACGTCCTTGAATTCGTCAATGGCCTTCTTGTCGACGTCGGTCAGCTCGCCGCACTCTGGCACCACGCCGTTCCAGTATTTCTTGGTGAGCTGAAGGGCGCGGTTCACGAAGTTGCCGTAGATGGCCACAAGCTCAGAGTTGTTGCGCTCTTGGAAGTCCTTCCACGTGAAGTTGTTGTCTTTCGTCTCTGGCGCGTTGGCAGTGAGCACATAGCGCAGCACGTCTTGCTTGCCAGGGAAGTCCTTGAGATATTCGTCGAGCCAAACAGCCCAGTTGCGTGATGTGGAAATCTTGTCGTTCTCAAGATTGAGGAACTCGTTTGCCGGCACGTTGTCGGGCAATATGTAGTCACCGTGCGCCTTGAGCATTGTCGGGAAGATGAGGCAGTGGAACACGATGTTGTCCTTTCCTATGAAATGCACGAGTCGTGTTTCCGGATCTTGCCACCATTTCTTCCATGAGCCCCACTTCTCAGGCTCAGCGTCGCACAGCTCCTTGGTGTTGCTGATATAGCCGATAGGGGCGTCGAACCACACGTAGAGCACCTTTCCGTCGGCACCCTCCACTGGCACGGGAATACCCCAGTCGAGGTCACGCGTCATGGCACGAGGCTGAAGATCCATGTCGAGCCACGACTTGCATTGCCCATATACGTTTGGTCGCCATTCCTTGTGACCCTCAAGAATCCACTGCTTCAGCCAGTCCTGATATTTGTTGAGTGGCAAATACCAGTTCTTGGTCTTCCTTATCTCAGGCTTCGCGCCGCTGATGGTCGAATGCGGATCGATGAGTTCCATTGGCGAGAGGTCGCTGCCGCACTTCTCGCATTGGTCGCCATAGGCGTTGGGGTTGCCGCAGTGTGGGCAGGTGCCCATGATGTAGCGGTCGGCAAGGAATTGCTTTGCCTCGGGGTCGTAATATTGTTCAGTCTCTTTCTCAACGAGCTTTCCGTCGTCGTAGAGCTTACGGAAGAAGTCGGACGCGAACTTGTTGTGAATCTTCGACGTGGTGCGGCTGTAGATGTCAAACGAGATGCCGAACTCCTTGAAAGAGTCCTTGATGATCTTGTGGTAGCGGTCGCACACGTCTTGCGGTGTTATGCCTTCCTTCTTTGCGCGGATGGTGATAGGCACACCGTGCTCATCGCTTCCGCCGATGAAGATTACAGGTTGTTTCCTCAGGCGCAAGTAGCGCACGTAGATATCCGCGGGCACATACACTCCGGCCAAGTGGCCTATGTGCACGCCACCGTTGGCGTAGGGCAGTGCCGCCGTGACGGTTGTCCGCTTGAAATGTTTCTCTTCCATGTATTTTGTCTTAATGTTTTCCGAAGTGCAAAATTACGAAAATATCAGCGATTTAGCTTCTTTTCCGTCAGAAAATCCCAAATGCGGTCAAGATAGTTGTAGCTGCCGGTGCCTGGCGAGGCTTGTTTCTGGAAGCAATGTTT
>DAIOUH010000083.1:0-11295 GCA_036751585.1 Prevotella sp.
CCCATGGTCGATGGTATGGTGGTGCTTCTGTTCATCACCTCAATTCTCCGCTTGTGTCTCTTGGAGACAAAAACGAATTAAAAATATTACCAACATATTATTTCACCGGTGGAGGCAATATTTCTTTTCACAATCCGTTTATTACATTGAAGCCGTCTTTCCTCTTCAGAACCGATGGAACTGGTTGGCGTGCTGACGTGACAGGCAGGCTTGTCTACACCAATGATAAAAAGATGCTTTACATAGGCGCGACATACAGCCCAACGATTTCCGCCACGATACTTCTCGGAGGTAGTTTCCATGGCGTAATATTGGGGTATAGTTACGAGGTGTATACATCCAGTATCAACCCAGGCAATGGCAGCCATGAGCTGTTTGTGGGTTATAGGCATGAGATTAGTTTCGCCAAGAAAGGCCGAAATCTGCATAAGAGTGTAAGAATACTATAAGTAAAGTTGACAGAACAAATATATATGAAGAATATCATATTATTATTAAGTTTGACAATGTTATCGTTGTCCTTGACGGGCTGTTTCAGTGCCAAGTCAGCTTCGATGTCTGGCAAGGGCGGCGAGGTTGTCGGCGTAGGTGGACGGCCATTTACGGAGCCGACACCTTACGGTATGGTGCGTGTAGACCGTGGCTACCTTAAGATGGGCGATTTGAAAAGCGATAGCCTTTGGGGAAAGACCATCCCGGTGAAAGACATCTCCGTGGATGGATTCTGGATGGACCAGACGGAAATTACCAATTCCCAATACAAGCAGTTCGTGAATTGGGTTCGCGATTCCATCCTTCGCACACGTCTCGCTGACCCCAACTATGGTGGCGATGAGTCTTACATGATAACGGAGGACAAGAACGGTGACCCCGTGACCCCTCATGTGAACTGGAACAAGCGGTTGCCACGTAAACCAAATGAAGACGAGCAAAGGGCAATAGAAAGCCTGTATGTCACGAATCCGGTGACTGGTGAGAAAATGCTTGATTACAGGCAGATGAACTATCGCTACGAGATTTACGACTATACAGCCGCCGCGCTTCGCCGCAACCGTCTTAATCCTGAGGAGCGAGATCTCAACACTGATGATACTGTTGACCCCAATCAAGTGGTGATGATAAGCAAGGACACGGCTTATATCGACGAGTCGGGCAAGATCGTGCGCCAGACCATTGACCGTCCGCTCTCTGGTCCATGGGACTTCTTGAACACGTACATCGTGAACATTTATCCAGACACTACTTGTTGGGTCAACGATTTCCGCAATGCCGATAACGAGGTCTACCTCCGCAACTACTTCTCCAACCCCGCTTACAACGACTATCCTGTCGTGGGCGTGACATGGGAGCAGGCTAACGCGTTCTGTGCTTGGCGTACAGACTATCTGTTGAAGGGACTTGGCCCCGAGGCACGCTATGTGCAACGTTACCGCTTGCCGACGGAGGCAGAATGGGAGTATGCGGCCAGGGGAAAGAACCAGACGGAGTTTCCTTGGGACAATAAGGACGTGATGAGTGGCAACGGATGTTTCTATGCCAATTTCAAGCCAGATAGAGGCAACTATACCAAAGATGGAAACCTCATTACCGCAAAGGTGGGCAGCTATTCACCAAACAGCAATGGTTTGTACGACATGGCTGGAAACGTGGCAGAATGGACCAGTACCATTTACACTGAAGCTGGCGTGGATGCCATGAACGACATCAACCCACAACTGAAATACAACGCCGCATTGGAAGATCCCTATCGCTTGAAGAAGAAAAGCGTCCGTGGTGGCTCGTGGAAAGACCCGGAAAGCCTTATCCGATCGGCGTGGCGCTCGTGGGAGTATCAGAACCAGCCAAGGAGCTATATCGGATTCCGTTGCGTAAGGTCGTTGGCTAACTCGATAAGTGGAAAACAGAAAAGGAAATAATTATGTCAAGATACAGTAAGTATAATTTTGTTTACCGCCTGCAGAAGTGGATGGACACCGTGGCGGGTCAAACGTTTCTCAACTATGCATATAGTTGGGGTGCCTCTATCGTTATTCTCGGAGCATTGTTTAAGTTGACCCATCTGCCAGGTGCCAATTTCATGTTGTTTATAGGAATGGGTACAGAGGTGTTCGTGTTCTTCATATCAGCCTTTGACCGTCCATTCGACAAGACTGCTGAGGGCAGGGAAATGCCAACGCGTCTGACGGAGGATTTCCTTGAAACGGGTAAGGTCGAATATTCCACCAATGCGAGTGCTGCGACCCATGCTGAAAGCCCTGTCGCAAACGTGAACGTCGACAATAATGTTAATGTTGAAGCCCCGGCTGAAAATACTTCAAACGCGATGGCATCAGCGGTGCCACAACAGCCAGCGTACGTGCCGCAGATGAGCAAGGAAGACGCGGAAGCAATGAATGAGGCACAAGGAAACTATGTGGAAGAGCTCAAGACGCTGGTGGAGACTCTCAAGAAAGTGAACGAGCAGAGCTCTCGTCTCACGCGCGATAGCGAGGAGATGGAGAACCTCAACCGCACGCTCACCGGCATAAGCAAGATTTACGAGATGCAGCTCAAAGGCGCAAGCAAGCAGATCGGGACCATTGACGAGATTAATGCTCAAACCAAAAAGATGGCTGAGCAAATAGACCAGCTCAACCGTATTTATGCTCGAATGATAGAGGCAATGACTGTTAACATGCGCGCGGCTGCCCCTCAAGTAAACGAAGAAGGAAGAGCGAAGAGTGAAGAGCGAAGAGTGAAGAGTGAGGAGTGAGGAGTGAAGAGTGAGGAGTGAAGAATGAAGAGTGATGAATTTTCTTGCAATATAGAGGAAGAAGGATTCAGTAGAATTAAGTAATATAAGATAAATGGCAATCAAGAAACGACCGGTTTCTCCACGCCAGAAGATGATTAATCTCATGTATATCGTCCTTCTGGCAATGTTGGCACTCAATGTGTCGACAGAGGTGCTTCAGGGCTTTGCCGTAGTGCAGGAGAGTCTTGACCGCACCACCAACAACGCGTCGAAGGAGAATGCCGCCATATACAATGACTTCCGCGACCAGATGCTCCGAAATCCAGAGAAGGCAAAGGTTTGGTACGAGAAAGCAACTGAAGTAAGGAACATGAGCGATTCGCTCTATGACTTTGCCGAGACATTGAAACTCGCGATAGTCAAGGAAGCCGACGGAGCTGATGGCAACTTGAAAAACATAAAGAACACCGACAATATAGATGCCGCGGGAACAGTGATGTTGGCACCATTGACAGGAAAAGGCAAGAAATTGTTCAACGCCATCAACTCTTACCGCGAGCGCATATTGAGGTTTGTAACCGATCCTCGTCAATATGCCATAATAGCGAGCAACCTTTCCACGAAAGTGCCAGCTGGCAAGAACAACCTTGGCAAGAATTGGCAGGAATACATGTTTGAGGACATGCCTGTCGCCGCTGCCGTCACCTTGTTGTCTAAGCTGCAAAACGACGTGCGCTATGCCGAGGGGGAGGTGCTTCATTCCTTAGAGGCAAATATTGGCCTTAAAGACATTCGCGTGAATAAACTTGAGGCCTTCGTGGTGCCAGAGAAAACGACACTCTATCCAGGAGAACGCTTCAATGCCAATATAGTTATGGCAGCAGTGGACACGACCAGCCAACCAGAGATTTATGTCAATGGCTCACGCGTCGCTTCCAAGAATGGTCAATACAGTTTCATGGCCAGTGGAGTGGGCGAGCATCAGTTTGGCGGATACATCTTGATGCGCAACTCCCGTGGCGACGTGCTCCGTCGTAATTTCATCCAGAAATACAATGTCATTCCTGTCCCGGGTGGAGCTACCGTGGCCGCGGACTTGATGAATATGCTGTACGCTGGATACAACAATCCTATAAGCGTTGGTGTGCCAGGCGTGCCACAAAACGCGGTTTCTGTGAGCATGACGGGAGGCCGACTTATATCCAAGGGCCCTGGCAAGTATGTCGCCGTGCCTGCCGCGGTCGGACATGATGTCACCTTCCGCGTGACAGCGCGTGATGGTAAGATGACAAGGACGTTCCCCCCGTTCACGTTCCGTGTGCGTAAGCTGCCCAACCCGACGCCTTACATAGCTCTTGGCGATGACCGCTTCAAGGGTGGCAACATGGCCAAGGCAAGTTTGATAGGCGCTAAGCACTTGAATGCCGCAATAGACGATGGCATCCTCGACATACAGTTCCACGTGACAGGCTTCTCCACCGTGTTCTACGATGCCATGGGTAATGCCGTACAGATGGCTTCGCAAGGTGCCGAATTCACCGACCGTATGCGTGACCAGTTCCGCCGGTTGAGCCGTGGCCGCCGCTTCTACATCACGGAGGTTCACGCCATAGGGCCTGACGGCGTGGCGCGCGTTTTGCCTGGAGCAATGGAAGTGAAAGTGAGATAAATTTACTGAAACTAACAGAATCAATGATACTCTTATGAAGAGGCTATTTATATTTTTAGCGTTTATCACCATTGGCGCGTCGTGTCTCATGGCACAGCCTAAGGCTCGCCGCCAGGAGCAGCAAGCAACGAAGTCGAATAGTAACAACATGACTTTGCGTCAGCAGATAGACTTTCCCACCGACGAGCCGATGAGCGATGATGTCGTTTGGCGGAGGGATGTTTATCGTGAGCTTGACCTCAACGACGAGGCCAATGCCGCACTGTATTATCCAGTGGAGCCGGATGGTCAGCACGTGAACCTTTTCACGTTGCTCTTCAAGCTTATCATGGCTGGACCAAATCACGGTGGGATAGCCGCCTATACTTACGACGTGAACAGTGGCAGTGAGAAGTTTGACGAGTCGTTGAGATTAAGCCCAAAGAAGTTTCTGGACGACTATCACATATTCTATGAGAAGACCGATCGAGGCGTACATATTGATGACAGCGACATACCATCGGCAGAGGTGAAGGCTTATTACATCAAGGAAAGCAGCTACTATGACCAAAACACGTCGTCTTTTCATCGTCAAGTGACGGCTCTTTGCCCAGTGATGTTTCGTGACGACGACTTTGGTGACGGAGCCACGAAGTATCCGTTGTTTTGGGTGCGCTACAGCGACTTGGCGCCGTTCCTTGCCAAGCAGATGGTGATGACAAGCAATGTGAACAATGCCGCGATGATGAGCATTGCCGACTATTTTGCCACCAATTGCTATAAGGGCAAGATATACAAGACCAACAACATGCTTGGCAAGACACTTGCCCAAGAGGTTGGTGGCGATTCCGTGAAACTCGCCAAAGAGCAGCAGCGTATCGATTCGGAAATAGCTTCTTTTGAAAGCCATCTTTGGGGAGACCAGGCGAAGAAAGACTCGCTCGACTCCATTGCCAAACTTGACCCAAAGCTGGCGAAGGGCGTGAAAAAGGGTTCTCGCATACGTCAAGTGTCAGCCAAGTCGCCAAGGGTTAAACAGGGTCGTACACGCGCGCCGCAATCATCGCCAGCCTCTGGAGCCGCGCGCGTCACCGTGAGAAGGCAGAGGCATTGATATTCACGTTTGAAAAGTAATATTATATAAGATGAGAAAGATAATCGCGACATTGTTCTTGGCTTTGTGTTTGTGCACTTCTGCTTTTGCACAGGTCAAATTTGGTGTGAAAGGCGGCTTGAACGTCAGCAGCCTGAAATTGAACGATGACATGTGGACCACGGACAATAAGGCTGGCTTCTTCTTTGGCCCAATGGTGAAGGTCACCGTGCCTTTGGTGGGCTTGAGCTTTGATGCCGCTGCCCTTTATGACCAAAAGGAGGCTAAAATGCGTTTTGCGGACGACGTGGTTGGAGGAGATCTCAGTAGGAGAACCACCATCAAACAGCAATACATTGACATCCCCATAAACGTAAGATATGAGATTGGATTGGGAAGTCTGGCCAATGTCTTTGCTTTTGCCGGTCCGCAATGGGGAATCAATGTGGGGGACAAGGATTTCAAGTGGGACGCACGCAGCAGCTATTCTCTGAAAAAGGCGACCTTTAGTGTCAATGTTGGTGCTGGCGTCACGCTATTCAAGCACCTGCAAGGTTCCGTGAACTATAATATCGAGTGCAATAAGTCTGGCAAGATGGATACTGGCAGGGACTATTCAGAAGACGCGAAATGGGTTAAGGGACACAATAACACTTGGCAGATAGCTATTGGCTATTGGTTCTAATTAATGAGGTATGTAGACGTAATCCTGCCCTTGCCCCTTCAGGACTTTTTTACCTATGCCTTGAGCGACTCTCTTGCCAACCGTGTCGTGATGGGCATTCGAGTGCTTGTCCCGTTTGGTAAAAGCAAGACTTATGCGGCCATTGCGGTGAGGGTTCACTCAGACAAGCCCAATCTTCCTGACAGCAAGATTCGTGAGATATTGGCGGTGCTCGATGACGTGCCTGTCCTGTTGCTAAATCAGCTAAGGCTTTGGCGATGGATTGCCGATTATTACATGTCACCAATTGGTGACGTGATGAATGCCGCGCTTCCAGCCGGGCTTAAAGCCGAAGTAGGCTATAAGCCAAAGACCGAGGCGTGTGTGTGCCTTGGTGAGAAGTTCATAAATGTGGAGTCACAAAAGACTGCCGTCGAAATGCTTCGGCGCACGCCAAGTCAACAGGCGGCGTTCAAGACGCTTTTAACCCTTATTCGCGATTCTGGTACAAGCGTTGTCACGCGAGAGGAACTGATGAATGAGGCTCATTGCACTGCCGAAATCGTAAAAAAACTTGTTTCCAATGGATTCCTGCGAGCCATTGACCGTGAGGTGCAGGAAATCAATCAACAAAGTGTTTATCATCCGGAGCGTATACTACCGTTAAGTGAGCCACAGGCGCAAGCTAAGAGTGAAATAAAAAGGCAATGGCAAGACAAGAACGTGGTTTTGCTGCACGGCGTGACATCAAGTGGCAAGACGGAGATATACATCCATCTCATTCAGGAGGTTATAGACAAGGGTGGGCAAGTGCTTTATCTCTTGCCCGAGATAGCCTTGACTGTGCAGATGACCCAACGTCTGCAACGCGTTTTCGGCTCGCGGCTTGGCATCTATCACTCAAAGTACAGCGACCGTGAACGTGTTGAGATTTGGCGCAAACAGCTTTCTGACAATCCTTACGACATTATCCTTGGTGCCCGAAGCGCGATTTTCCTGCCTTTTAAGAAGCTCAGTCTCGTCATTGTCGACGAGGAACATGAGACAAGTTTCAAGCAGCAAGACCCCGCGCCTCGTTACCATGCCCGTTCTGCCGCGATTGTCATGGCTCAAATGTTTCATGCCAAGGTGCTTCTCGGCACCGCCACGCCTTCCATGGAAAGCTACTACAACGCCAAGACGGGCAAGTACGGCCTTGTTACTCTTTCCACGCGCTTCAAGGGTGTGGAATTGCCAGAGATAGAGGTCGTGGACGTTAAGGACTTGCGCCATCGCAAGATGATGACGGGACCATTCTCGCCACGCCTCCTTGCCGCCATGCGCGAGGCATTGACCAACAGCAAGCAAGTCATACTGTTTCAGAATCGCCGCGGCTTTGCCCCAGTGTTGTCGTGTCCTACTTGCGGCTGGACACCGAAATGCAAAAATTGCGACGTGTCTCTCACTTATCATAAGCGTCTCAACTTGCTGACTTGCCATTATTGTGGTTTTACCATGCCCGTGCCGGCGTCATGCCCCTGCTGTGGCAATCCGCATCTATCCGATCGCGGCTTTGGCACGGAGAAAATCGAAGACCTCGTGCGTGCAGAGTTTCCCGAGGCATCAGTTGCTCGCATGGATCTTGACACCACGCGCACCCGTGGAGCGTATGAGCGATTGATTGGTGAGTTTGGCTCTGGCAAGACTAATGTGCTCATAGGCACACAGATGATTTCCAAGGGTCTCGACTTCGACAATGTGGCTGTGGTCGGCATCCTTGATGCCGACACCATGCTCAATTATCCTGATTTTCGTGCTTACGAGCACGCTTTCATGATGATGAGTCAAGTTGCTGGTCGCGCGGGTCGCAAGGGTAAGCGTGGCTTGGTGATTTTGCAGACCAAGAGCCCCGACTTGCCCGTAATTGGCCAGGTTGTGCGAAACGATTATAAGTCGTTTTACGATAGTTTGCTTGAGGAGCGTTCGCTTTTCCGTTATCCGCCTTTCTCCCATGTGGTTTATGTCTATCTCAAGCATAAGAACGAAGGTGTTGTCGAAATGGCGGCACAGGAGATGGGAGGCAAGTTGCGCCAGTTGTTTGGCGACCGTGTGCTTGGTCCCGACAAGCCTTCCGTGGCAAGGGTAAAGGCAGTGTTTATCCGTAAGATAGTGTTGAAACTGGAAATAGGCGTAGACTTGAAGAAAACGCGTCAAGCCCTCTACGCTTCCCGCCAAGGCATACTTGAGCAGCCTTGCTACAAGTCAGTGCAAATATATTTTGACGTAGATCCAGAGTGACAAACAAAAGAAGTGTTCCATTCGTATGAAAGAAACTCTTCTTTTGGTTTATACAGCTATATTTTCACGGCATTTTGCTCCGATCTTTTATTTGCCAAAGACATTGGCAAACGCCTGTTGTGAATACTCTACAGGGTTGCCCTGTGCCTCGCTTGGATAGGCATTGTGCTGAAGGGTCCACTTCTCGTCCATGGCATAGAAATCAAACGTCTTCATAGGCTTGCCGTCGAACGTAGCGTCAAGGGCATCGAAATAGGCTTTCCATCGAGGGTAGTAGAAGTCGTGCAACACTCCGTTCCACTCCTTGTGCGCATACTCACGCAGTCCTCCACGCTCCGCGGCGTCGCGATTGCCCCATGTGGTTATTTGCACACGCGCGTTCCACTCATAATGGTCACTTTCAGACTTAGTGGTTCCGAGTGCACGAGCCTGCTTGATCCATCTGCCAACCATGAAGTCGGGCATTGATGACAGCAGGCGGTCTTGTTGGAGCAGTATGTCGAGAAACTTCTTTGTGGCATGTGTGAACATTTCGCGGTCTTTGGCCTTGTATGCCGCCACCGCCTCATAATACACCAGACGCGCTTTTTCGGCAATGGCTTGGCGTGTGATGTCTACGAGGTCGTAGCAGTAGTTGGCGTTTGCCTTGACTTCACGCGAAGCCTCGACCATGAGTCGTGCAGCGCGTATCACGTCGTCTGGATTATAGAATTCCTCCATCTCCGACCAAGATGACACTTGGTAGACATCCAACGCGGGACGGGCGCAGAGCACAGACTCGTGGCATCCTTGCTCTGTGAGCCTTGCTGGCGCGCCATACACTGACCTTGCGAGAAGCAGCCAAGCCTGTTGCACCTTGTCGTTGCCGATGTTGCCATAGCGTGCCTCAACATAGTTGTGTAGCCATTCTCTCCAAGAGAATTTGGAGCCGCGCCATGGCAGTTCGCTCACGAGTTCATACATTATGGGATTGTTCTCTATGGCTTCCATTGTCAGCCCCACGCCTTTCAGTGTAGATGCGAATTGGCTTTGGCGAGCCTTGTAATATTCCTCGATGACGTGCTGTATCTTGCCGTATAGTCCCACGTTGCCGCCAAAGTTCAGCAGCATGCAATATGCCCAATCGTGCCCGTTGAATCCATCCTTGCGATACCATGTCGATGAAGGGTCGCCCCATTGCGGGCGGTTCTCAGAGTAGAGGTCGAGCACAAGCATGTCGCCGTTTTTCAAGTCGCGAATCATGTCAGGGTAAGGACATGCGCCCCAAGCCTGCACCACCCATACGGCCTTGGGGTTGACCGCCTTCATGGCACCCATTATGGCCTTGCCGGCAGCCTTCAAGTCTACACCGCGTGCGTTGCCACCCTCATGAAATGGGTCCATGCTGTAGAAGTCGGCCTTGCCAAACAATTTTTCTTGCTCTTTATAATATAATGACGCTATCTCGGAAAATCGCTTGTCGGTGGGCAACAGAAAAGCCGGACGCTTGTAGTCGTTCCACTTGCCTGGGTCGGCGACATTGAGGCCGAGACGCTTGTTGGCATCGTGTGGCACCATGCCCGAATAGCCAGGCAAGCAAGCGTGTATGCCAAACTCCTTCATGCGCTTCAGTATCTGCTTTTGCAATGCTTCGCGCTGACGATACCAGTTGTCAGAGTTGGGACCACCCCATCCTTCAAGGTTGTTCATCAGCCACCAAGCCTGAAATGCCGGACCAGCAATAAACTCATTGGCCTCAGCTTTTGTGTAGCCGAGTTTCAGGAGCACATTGCGCCACACCACGTCAGTGCCTACTATGTCGAGACAGAGGTTGATGCCATGAAGCGCCATCCAGTCGAGTTCCTGCTCCCACCGTTTCCAATCCCAAAACGCCATTGAGTAGGAATGCGTGCAGTAGTTTAGGTAGTATCTGTACTTGATGTCCGTGTCGTGACGCTCAGTGGCTTTCACAAGCGGAAGTGTGGCTGGAAGTGATGCGTGCATTGAGTTCCACGTGAGATGCACTCCGAGGTGATACTTCAAGTACCAGTTTATGCCCGAGGCTATGCTCACATAGTTGTTTCCACGCACGAGAACCTTTCCGTTCTTGTTTCCAATTTCGAAGAAGTCGTGGTCCGACTTCACCGTTTCAGTGACAAACTTGCGCGATGCTCCCTTGTCGATGCGCTCCAGCAGCCCGTCTATCGGGGTTGCCGCAAAGAGTTGCGACACAAACAGGATCATTAGTGTCAGCAAAATATTTCGTTTCTTCATCATCCTTTATTTTTATTTGCTTTAATTTTATTTGTTCGGCTCACCTGATAAAGTTTTAGAACGGACTTAAACGGGTGAGCCGTTTATTCTTTCCACTAATTCGTCAGGTGTAAGTATCTCCATCTTAGAGAAGCCAAACCATTTCTTGCCTAAGTCCTTGATGGATGCACCTATATGATATACATCATCGTCTATGCAAAGGAAGCGGTCATGCGATAGACGGAAAGGTTCAACATCTATTGGTGCATATTGAGCGTTGTGACGGTCAATGTCCAGTTGGAATTGACGGCTTATCTGCTGAGTATAGATGACAGCAGACACGCCTTCTTCTCTTTTATCAAGTAATGTCAGTACTGTTTCATCCACATAGTTGTCAATGAGAACAATATGTTTCTTTGCACTTTTTATCAAGTCGGACACAAAAGTATAGGCATCATAAATTTGCCCATTGTAGAATACTCCCTGTTTCGGCTTCGCATTGCCCTCGTCCAATCTGCGGAACACCTCATCAATACGCTTGTCTGTTTCTTGCTGATGTTGCTGCATTTCCAGTTGGTGATATTCCATTGTTGAAAGGCGTTGGAAAACTTCTGCGTTTGTCGTCATGAAACGTCTCATTGCTACAA